>NZ_JBLGTY010000006.1:0-150300 GCF_047470845.1 Candidatus Enterococcus avicola
TTTGCTATCTTTTTTTATAAAAAAAGTGTCAGTAGAAAATCCGTAGATTTTCCACCAACACTAAATATTGTAGAACCAAATAAAACACGATTAAAGATAAGGGAAGATACTGAATTAAAAAAATTCCCCCTCTATTGTCCGAAATGCAGACAAGAAAATTTAATTGAAATAAAGCAGTTCAAAGTAACTGTGATTACAGAGCCAGACGCAAAGACGCAGAGCCGATAAAATGAGATTAATACAATCTCATTTTATCGGCTCTTTCCGTTATGTATGGATTCTTTTAATTAGTCTTCGATGTTTCTTGCTTCGTTGATACCGCTGGCTAAAGATTCCATTAAGGATAGTTCTTTGTCTGTAAAGCTATCCATGTATTTCTCTATCTGTAATCGTCGGGTGCTTTTTACCAAGTTATTAGCAGGTAAGAAAAATTCATCAACGGAAACATGAAGTAACGATACAAGGTCATAAAGAACTTGTATGCTGGGGTGTTGCCCTTTATTTTCAATATTAGTTAAGTACCGTGGGTCAATTTCAATCAATGCTCCCACTTGTTCACGAGTTAAACCTCGTTTCAATCGAGCTTCTTTAATGGCTAAACCAAAGGCTCTAAAATCATATTTATCTTCTTTTTTACGCATAGTAGACCACCTCTATACATTTTATTGTTCCTACTGAATTAAAAACAGGTATAGAAAAACGTGTTATATGGTTTATAGGTTTATATTTAATAAAAAGCACTACTAAACGCCAATAAAAAAAACCGTTATATGGTAGTGCTATTTACGCTGTTAAAATATTGTATATTACTTCCAAATGGCGGTTTGTTGGAGGTCAACGTCGCCATGAAGTACATCATATACAATAAATTTCCTTACATTGGGTTCTTGTCAAAAAAAGTCGTCTATCTGCAATAGATAAGTACGTCCACCAATGTGGTTTTATAAATCATATAGATAGAATAACAGAAGCATGTAAACAGAGAAATAAATCTGTTTATATGCTTTTTTGGCTATTCAGAACTTTTTTACAAAGTTTATTTATCAGTAATGCAACAAATCCCCCTTTCACATTGGGACTAAGAGTGAAAGGAGATAAACGAGCAAGGCTCACTTCCTTTCCTAGACAGAAAGGGGGTGAGAAACATGAAACCATCTTCTTTTCAGACCACAATAGAAAATCAGTTTGACTATATCTGTAAACGTGCTATGGAAGACGAGCGAAAGAATTATATGCTTTATCTTTCAAGGATTGCAAAGCGTGAGGTGTCCTTTTCGGATGTTGGCGATTATCTTGTTAGCCAGTTTGCGACAACAGATAACTATTCAACTGACTTTCAGATTTTTACACTCAATGGGTTATCAGTAGGCGTTGAAAATGATTTGTTGAGTGAAGCATTACGTGAGTTGCCAGACAAGAAACGTGAAATTCTACTGCTGTTTTACTTTATGGACATGAGCGATTCAGAAATTGCAGACCTGTTGAAATTGAACCGTTCTACTGTCTATCGGCATAGAACCAGTGGACTAGCCTTAATTAAAAAGTTTATGGAGGAATTTGAAGAATGAAAACACAATATCCTATGATTCCCTTTCCTCTCATTGTAAAGGCAACAGATGGCGATACCGAAGCGATTAACCAGATTCTACATCATTACAGAGGGTACATAACGAAGCGTTCCCTACGACTTATGAAAGATGAATATGGCAATCAAAGTATGGTCGTTGATGAAGTCTTACGTGGAAGAATGGAAACCAGACTGATTACAAAGATTTTGTCATTTGAAATTAAGTAATATCCTCTCTCCTTTCGTGGAAGCGTGCTAAACCATTCCACGCTTCCCGAACAGGGAGGTTTGTTATTCCACCAAAGCATATTGAGCTTTCAATGTGTTTTGATAGGCTAACGAGCCATTGTTCTTTGAAAACTGAATAAAAGTAATCGAATACGTTTCGATAAGAAAAGAGCCAACGGAACTAACCGCCATGACCTATCTTATAAAGATAGCGAGCGATTCATGTTAGTGATCCGAGAAGCAATCTTTAGCAGGATTGCCTGCAACGACATTCTTATCGTGATAATGATACTCCCATACAGTCAATAGTCCGAGCGTGATAAAACCGTCGCAGGCAATGAGTATGGCTACATGAGAACCATGCAGGGGTGGAACTCCCGTGAGCTTTGCTAAAGCTGTTCGATTGCTGGTAAAACAACTTTTATGAAATCCAAATAAGTGATTTGGAAAGGAGGATTTTATGAAGCAGACTGACATTCCTATTTGGGAACGTTATACCCTAACCATTGAAGAAGCGTCAAAATATTTTCGTATTGGCGAAAACAAGCTACGACGCTTGGCAGAGGAAAATAAAAATGCAAATTGGCTGATTATGAATGGCAATCGTATTCAGATTAAACGAAAACAATTTGAAAAAATTATAGATACATTGGACGCAATCTAGCGTCGCCAAAGGGTCTTGTATATGATAAAATAGTATTAAGTCGTATCAAGGCTCTTTCCATAAAGGAAAGGAGCAAATGCCATGTCAGAAAAAAGACGTGACAATAAAGGTCGAATCTTAAAGACTGGAGAGAGCCAACGAAAAGACGGAAGATACTTATACAAATATATAGATTCATTTGGAGAACCGCAATTTGTTTACTCGTGGAAACTTGTGGCTACAGACCGAGTACCAGCAGGAAAGCGTGATTGTATCTCACTTAGAGAGAAAATCGCAGAGTTACAGAAAGACATTCATGATGGTATTGATGTTGTAGGAAAGAAAATGACACTCTGCCAGCTTTACGCAAAACAGAACGCTCAAAGACCAAAGGTTAGAAAAAACACTGAAACTGGACGCAAATATCTTATGGATATTTTGAAGAAAGACAAGTTAGGTGTAAGAAGTATTGACAGTATTAAGCCATCAGACGCTAAAGAATGGGCTATTAGAATGAGTGAAAATGGTTATGCTTATCAAACCATCAATAACTACAAACGTTCTTTAAAGGCTTCATTCTATATTGCTATACAAGATGATTGTGTTCGGAAGAATCCATTTGACTTTCAACTGAAAGCAGTTCTTGATGATGATACTGTCCCTAAGACCGTACTAACAGAAGAACAGGAAGAAAAACTGTTAGCCTTTGCAAAAGCTGATAAAACCTACAGCAAAAATTATGATGAAATTCTGATACTCTTAAAAACAGGTCTTCGTATTTCAGAGTTTGGTGGTTTGACACTTCCAGATTTAGATTTTGAGAATCGTCTTGTCAATATAGACCATCAGCTATTGAGAGATACTGAAATTGGGTACTACATTGAAACACCAAAGACCAAAAGTGGCGAACGTCAAGTTCCTATGGTTGAAGAAGCCTATCAAGCATTTAAGCGAGTGTTAGCGAATCGAAAGAATGATAAGCGTGTTGAGATTGATGGATATAGTGATTTTCTCTTTCTTAATAGAAAGAACTATCCAAAAGTGGCAAGTGATTACAACGGCATGATGAAAGGTCTTGTTAAGAAATACAATAAGTATAACGAGGATAAATTGCCACACATCACTCCACATAGTTTGCGACATACATTCTGTACCAACTATGCAAATGCAGGAATGAATCCAAAGGCATTACAGTACATTATGGGACATGCTAATATAGCCATGACGCTGAACTATTACGCACATGCAACATTCGATTCTGCAATGGCAGAAATGAAACGCTTGAATAAAGAGAAGCAACAGGAGCGTCTTGTTGCTTAGTAGTACAAATGAATTTACTACTTATTTACCACTTCTGACAGCTAAGACATGAGGAAATATGCAAAGAAACGTGAAGTATCTTCCTACAGTAAAAATACTCGAAAGCACATAGAATAAGGCTTTACGAGCATTTAAGAAAATATAAAAAGATAATTAGAAATTTATACTTTGTTTAATCAAAAAAATAGCCTACCTTTAAAAAAAAGGTAGGTTATTTTCGTCTTTTTAACTAATTTAGGCCGAAATAGGATCTTTTTTGAAGCACGACCATAGCAAACCAATCAAAAATCCGATCGCCGCTGGTACGACCCAACCCATCCCGATTTGGAAGAAGGGCAGATAATCTGACGCAAAAGACAAGATTCCTTGCACGAAAGCGTTGTTGGTAATCAGTGCGGGACTTGCATTTAAGCCGTCGATGATTGCAGCGATCAACGTGAAATACGTCGTCATTCGATAGACACTGGCGCGATGGTTAAATAATGGACTGATGATCGCCAACAAAATCAAGGTGATCGCCAGTGGATAAATAAACATCAAGACTGGAATGGAGAATTCAATGATATTGGTCAAGCCAACGTTGGCGAAGATCGCTGGTAAGATACTTGTCAATGCGATAAAGAAACCGTAGCTTTGTTTTGGAAACAACCCAGCAAAGGTCTCAGAAAAGGCCGTGATCAAACCGATGGCGGTTTTTAAGCAGGCAGAGATGACGATCAATGCCAATAACAGACTGCCGATGGTGCCAAGGTAGTGGTTGGCGATTTGTGCCAAAGCGATCCCACCGTTTTCGCTGATGGGAAACTGGCCTAAACTTTTGGTTCCCATATAAGAAAGTAAGGTATAGATGATCCCCATCAACACGATACTGACAGAGCCGGAAAGGATCGTGTCTTTTGCGACTGTCGTAGGTTTCTCAACCCCCATATTGCGAATCGTTGAGACGATGATGATCCCAAATGCTAAGGATGCCAATGCATCAAGGGTATTGTAACCATTGGTGAAACCAGTGAAGAAGGCATCGTTTTGATAGCTAGGATAGATCGGCGCATCGCTGACCGTTCCTAGGGGTTGCCAAAAGGCGAAAAATAGCAGAACACCTAGTAAGACCAGAAACAAGGGATTTAAAAACTTCCCGACATAATCAAGAATTTTGCTTGGTTTACGTGAAAACCACCAAGCAGCACCAAAAAATAGGGCAGAAAACAAGCCCAATAACCAAGTTTGCATATCTGATGAAACGTGGGGAGCGATCCCGATCTCATAAGAAGTAGTGGCCAAACGGGGCAGAGCAAAGAAAGGCCCAATCACTAAGTAAAGCAAAATCGTAAATATCATTGCATAGCGTCGATTGATCCGAGAAGCTAATTCAAAAACTCCGCTACTTTGGGATACCCCAATGGCGATTACTCCTAAAAATGGCAAGCCGATTCCGGTCACTAAAAACCCAAGATTGGCTAAGCCGACATTCGCACCAGCTTCTTGTCCCATGTGAACGGGGAAGATTAGATTTCCGGCACCAAAGAACAGACCGAAAAGCATTGATCCAACATACATATAATCCTTAAACTGTAACTTTTTTTCCATAAGTGAAAGCTCCTATAATTCCTTAGTTTTAAAAAAAATAACAAATTTTCCGACAAATAGCAATGTTTTTTTGTTATTTTTCGGTAAATTCTGACGATTCTGTTTCCCGTAATAAAAAAACACTTAGCATTGAATTCTTCCAAGCTTACTGAAAAAAGGATAAAAAGCTCGGAAGAAGAACACTAAGTGCTTCAAGACAGAGAATTAATTCAACACACGGGAAAGGAATTCTTTGGTGCGCTGCTCTTTTGGATGAATAAAGATATCTTCTGGTGTTCCTTGCTCGGCAATGACGCCTTGATCCATAAAGATGACCCGATCAGACACTTCTTTGGCAAAGCCCATTTCGTGGGTAACAATCACCATCGTCAAGCCAGTATGAGCTAAGGTATTCATGGTCTTCAACACTTCACCGACCATTTCTGGATCTAGCGCAGAAGTCGGCTCATCAAACAACATGACATCTGGATTCATCGATAAGGCACGGGCAATGGCTACCCGTTGTTTTTGTCCACCTGAAAGCTGGGAAGGCTTGGCATTGGCATATTGAGCCATACCGACTTGCTCCAGATTTTCTTTGGCAGTCGCTTCCGCTTCTTTGCGATCGCGTTTTAAAACAGTGACTTGTCCAGTCACGCAGTTTTCTAATACATTCATATTGTTGAACAAGTTAAAGGATTGGAAAACCATCCCTAGATGTGTCCGGTATTTCGGCAAGTCATAGCCTTTTTCTAGCACATTTTCACCTAAGTAGATGATTTGTCCACTGGTTGGTTTTTCTAATAAGTTGATGCAGCGAAGAAGTGTGGATTTTCCTGAACCAGAAGAACCGATGATCGTGACAACTTCTCCTTTATTAACAGACAAACTGATGTCTTTTAAGACTTCGTTGTCGCCAAAACTCTTTTTTAAATGGTCAATTTCAATGATTGCTGACATGTTCTTCCTCCTTATTCGTTCGGGTTGATGTCTTCTAATTTGACATACGCACTGGGACCATCCATTTTGCGTTCAACAAAGCGCAAGATCTGGGTAGCACTGATGGTCAAGACTAAGTAGATCACACCGATGATCGCAAATGTTTGGAAGTATTGGAAGTTCGTTCCAGCGGCTGATGTACCTTGGAAAAAGAGGTCCGCAACACTGATAACACTTAAGACGGCAGTATCTTTGATATTGATAATGATCTCATTCCCGGTAGCAGGTAAAATGTTGCGCATCACTTGCGGCAACACGACTTTGATCATGGTTTGCCAATGGGTCATACCGATGGCTTGAGCTGCTTCAAATTGACCATCATCTACAGCAAAGATCCCACCACGAACGATCTCAGACATGTAGGCACCGGTATTGATAGAAACGATCAGCACGGCTGCCAGCGTTCGATTCATTGAGACGCCAAAAGCCAAAGCGGTTCCGTAGAAAATAACCATTGCTTGAACCATCATTGGGGTCCCGCGGAAAACTTCTATATAGATGGTTAGTAACCCATTAACGATCCGTTGGAGGAAACGTCCTACTGGATTTTCTGAAAGCGGCAATGTTCGGAAGATACCGACTAAGAGACCAATGATCAATCCGATGATCGTTGAAAGGATCGCGATGAATAAGGTCAAGCCAGCACCTCGCAAAAAGAGCATGCCGTAATCATCAATGATTTTTTTGAAATCAGCGATCAGACCTTGATCCGCTGTTTCTCCGCTGGCATCTGCAGGCTGATCCAAGACTGCTTGATCCATCAGGGAAACCCGTTCTTCTTCAGAGATTCCTGCAAGGATCTCATTGACTTTTTCCACATCCGGATCGCCTTTGCGCATCCCAACTGCTACTTGAACGTCTTCTGGATTGGTTTCAAAACCGGCCCCTTCATCGAACTCGACCATCTTCAAATCAGGATTTGCACCGACGGCAGTGACGCCTTCTGGTCGTTCACTGACGTAGCCATCAATGATTCCCGAAGCTAAAGCAACGCGCATGGAGGAGAAGTCTCGCATGGCTTGTTCTTTTTGGACCTCAGGGATTTGATCAATGACGGTATAATGGAAAGTATTCAGCTGAGCAGTGATTTTCGCTCCAGCAAGATCAGCGAGACTTTTGGCATCGGCGTACTCGCCATCTTTACGAACCACTACCACCAAATCTGATTCATAGTAAGGATCGGTAAAATCGATTTGCTCGCGACGTTCGGCAGTTGGTGACATTCCGGCGATCACGGCATCGATAGTCCCCGCTTGTAAAGCTGGCGGCAGGCCGTCCCATTGGGTTTTAACGATCACTAATTCCTTGCCTAAGCCTTCAGCGATTCGTTTGGCGATCTGGACATCGTAACCGCCGGCAAATGCTGAGCCTTCTTCCCCAGAAATTGGCACGGCACCATTGGCGTCCGTCGTTTGCGTCCAGTTAAATGGCGCATAACCCGCCTCCATGCCGACACGGAATTGTTCTGCTGGTGTTTGGTCATCCGCGTGCACAGTTAAGGGCAGCTGAATGAGGGTTAGACAGAGGGCGAAGACCGCCCAGATCCAATTATTTTTTTTCATTTTTTCTCTTTCCTTTCACGAGTTGGACAAGCAGGTAAGGATGAAAAAGCAAAAAAACAGCCGTACTCCATGATTGGAAAACGGCTGTTGACAAGTCATCGTCGACAAACCTTTCACAAAACATAGCGCAACTTAGACAAGCTAAGACAGTCCGCAAATTGTTCATTTGCGGCCCAACAAAATCGATGCAAGCAAAACCGATCTTGTTTCGGCGATGTTCCCTAGCTCTGCTGTAAACGTGTTGCTTCACTCAGCAGGATTAATGAACCTCGCGACCTCTACCTAAATGTTAAAGGGTACTCGTATTTAATTTGATTCTTCTCAGAGTTTAGAAGAAAAGCACCCAAATGTCAATTCTTTTTAACAAAAAAACGACCATTTCCCTATTTTTATCAAAGAGAAAGCGGATCGTTTTTACGAGTGTCTATTGGAACCCTTAAGCGACTTTCGCTTTTGGTTCACGGCCTAAAACAGCTTGGATGACTGTCAAACCAAGCAATAAGCCAAGTGCTAGATAGATGAGGCTTGAGTATTGTGTAACGCCCCAATCTTGTCCTAAGGTACGGTACACCACAAGGACGATGGCTTGAATGATTGCTGTGATGACATTTAAAAAGCCAAATGCCCATAGATTGCCATTTTCTTTACGTGCTAAATAGAAGATAGAGAAATATAAGCTGACTGCCAACCAACCGAAACTGATAATGATCATTGCCCAATAAATAATAGCTGCTACCAATGTATTTCACCTCACTTTGATTCGTGACTAGTTTACCACGTTTTTTGTTCCTTGTCATGAAGGAATCTCTTTCTTTGTGAGGCAAAAAACAAAGCGCAAAAGCAGTAATGAAAAGATCGTCTGCTACATTTGCTATTGGTGGGTTTGCTGAAAAAGGGACGATTTTTCTAGATTGGTTCATTTTTAGCTGTGTATAATAGAAATAAACTGTTTTTTTTGCAGAAAACTACGAGTTAAGAATCAATTAATAATTAGTTAATAGCTGATTTAGATCTGCTTGCTAGAATGATCACAGAAGCAAGCAAGGAGGAAGTAAAAATGGAAAATGTTCTAACAATCAAAGGATTAAACAAACGTTACGGCAAACAGCAGGCGCTGCATGATGTCGATCTAACGATCGCGAAAGGAGATATTTATGGATTGGTGGGGAGAAATGGTGCTGGGAAGACGACCTTATTAAAAGCAATCGTTCAGTTGATCCAACCCACTGGTGGCAGTCTGCAGTTGTTTGGTGTCGAAGGCGGCAAAGCATACACCCAGATGCTGAAACGCGTTGGCAACGTGATTGAGACTCCAGTCGCTTACGACCAATTGACCGCTAAACAAAATCTAAACTATTATTGCAAAATCAGCGGGGTGGTGGAACCTGATGCCGTTAGTAAGGCACTGTCGTTTGTTGGTTTGACCAATGTCGGCAACAAGAAATACCGTGATTTTTCTTTGGGTATGAAACAAAAGCTCGGCTTAGCCATCGCTTTATTGAACCAACCGGATTTTCTGATATTAGATGAGCCGATCAATGGCTTGGATCCTGTAGCGATCGTTGAGTTTCGGGAGCTGCTTTTACGATTGAATCAAGAACGCGGCATGACGATTTTGATTTCCAGCCATATTTTAGAAGAGTTGTACTTAGTGGCTACACGTTTTGGGGTCATTAGTGAGGGGCGTCTGATCAAAGAGATGACCAAACACGAATTCGATCTGATGGCGAAACGGTTTATTCAATTAGAAGTGGATGATGTAGCCACAGCTAGCCGCTTGCTAGAGAGTCAGCTGATTTCTGAATATAAAGTTGTCAGTGACCACAAAATTCATATTTATCAAGAGAATGTGTTGATTCGGGACCTGGTCCGTCAGCTGGTTTATGAAGGGATCGCTATTGATCGGATTTCTTTTGAAGGGGAAAATCTAGAGTCGTATTTCAAAGAGTTAGTAACAAGTGAAGGGGGAAAGTAAGATGTTGAATTTTATTCGAGCCGATTTGTATCGTTTATCAAGAAGTAAAAGTTTTTGGATCACAGAAGGAATTATTTTATTGTTGGTGATTTTATCCGTTGTTTCTAATGGTAGTGTGGGGGTCACTCTTGGGGATAGTACGCAAACAGCAGGCGGCCTTACAGAAATCACTGGCTTTCTGGCGATCCAGACCAGTCTGTCTTCCATGTTGCTGTATTACTCCTTGCCATTGGTGATGCAGGTCTTAGGCAGTGAGTACACGAAAGGGACCATGAAGAATATCATTACCGTTGGTGTCTCCAAACCCGCTTATCTTTTTGGGAAATTCTTGGTATATGCATTGGTACTGGTCTTACAGATCGTTGCGATTTGTTTGGTGAGCTTTGTAGCGGGAACGGTTATTGGGGGGATTGGTTATAATGACCTTTCACAGATAGAAAACTTGTTGTATTATTTCGTTAGTTTTGTACTGATTTTATTAGCGACGTCCTCTTTTGCAGTGCTAGTTCTGTATTTAACCAAAAATACAGCAGTCAGCGTATTGGCGACGATTTTTATTCCGATGGCCTTTGCGATTGCCCGAATCTCTTTACCCGACTGGAAGTTTTTAGAATACTTGGACTTTCAAGGTGGGTTAGAGATGGTGACCATGACTACTTTCCAAACATGGGAAACAGTCCAACCAATTTTTATTGGGAGTCTGATCAGTTTGCTACTTTGTCTTTTGGCTGCGCATCTGGTGTTTAAGAGACAAGAATTGTAAGAGCAGAAAAACGCCCAACCGTATCGACTAGTGAAGGTCGAGCGATTGGGTGTTTTTTGTGTATAGCCATGAGTTAGTAGGATTCAACGGACTGCTGCCAAATCAAAGTCAAACGAAACGTCTCTTCGGTTGTATCCAATTGGATCTTGCCGTCTAATGCATGAGTCAATGCCGCGATGATATACAGACCAAGTCCGGCTTGCTGTTTATGCCGCGAAAGGTCTTCCGTATAAAAGCGGTGGGTCAATTTTTCTGGGTACTGGATCGGTGCCTTCAGCTGATTTTCCTGTTGGAAAACAACGCGATCTCCTTGCTGATTCAAGCGGATCGCTCCGGTCTCACTGCCATGTTCCAGTAAATTGCCAAGGACATTTTGGAAAATTCGTTGCCAGCTTTTTTTATCCGAAATGATCATGATGTTGGGTTGGATCGTCACCGTTAACGGCAACTGTTGCGCTTCGAATGAAGGATAGAGCTGGAGCAGTTCTTCTTCCAATAAACGAGAAAGATCGAATTCTTCCAAAGTCAAAGCCAGTTGATTGTCTTTGAGACGCTGATAGGTCAATAACTGTTCCAGATGATTTTCGACTTTTTCTAGGTTGCTGCTGACTTTATCCAGCAGCTGTAGTTGTTGCGGGGTGAGGGTCGTATCGGCTTGCAGCAGTTGTGTGTAGCCGCTGGCGACCGTTAAAGGTGTGCGCAAGTCGTGAGAGATATTTTGAATGGCTTGTTCCAACTGCTGGTTTTCTTGCAGCATTTGATAGTGCTGCTGCTTATTTTTTCTAAGTATCTGATTGTTTAACAAAGCGATCGCTTTTAAAGCGGGTACGCGGGTCTGCAAATGGATCTCTTGATTTGTTTCGATTTCGCTGATTCTTGCTAATTGCTGGTGGTACTTTTTCAGATCATATAGTAAGAATAGCCAGTAACCGATCAATAAAACAACGATCAAGGCAGCGAAAAACTGAAGTATATGCATGGGGTTCCTCCTTTTTAAGCTAGCTTGATGCCGATGCCCCAGACAGTATCGATATACGCTTCATCTGGATCGAGTGTTTTGATTTTGCTGCGTAAATGGCTGATATGGACATTGATCGTGTTTTCTTCACCGTAATAAGGTTCCTGCCAAACCGCTTCATAGAGCATTTCTTTCGTATACACTTTTTTGGGGTTGGCTAAGAGCAGGGAAAAAATCTCAAACTCCTTTTTCTTTAACTGAACCGTTGCCTCTCCTCGTTGCAGCTGAAACGAGTCAGGCAACAGTTGAATGTTTTTATACGAGTGGCTGCTGGCAACTGGAGGGGTTTGTTTATTTGTGCGCAATTGAACAATGATACGGGCCTTTAATTCTTCGATATTGAAGGGTTTGGTCAAGTAATCATTGGCACCCGCCAGCAAAAGGGTGGAAACATCGGCTGGTTCATCTAAGGCAGTCAAGATAATGACGGGGACCGTGGAGGTTTGGCGAATTTCTTGCAAGACTTGTGTCCCATCTTTACCGGGGAGCATTCGATCTAGCAAAATCAAGTCGAAAGCATCTTGCTGAAAAAGCAGCAGACCTTCCGTACCTGAATAGGCTTGCTGGACGGTATAGTCAGCTGCTAAAATAGTAGCCAACATTTCGCTGATCTCATTGTTGTCTTCGATAATCAAAATTTTCATTTGGGTTTCCCAGTCTCCTTGTATTTATTGCATCTATTATAAGCAATTCCGCACGAAAAAGCATTAGTTGCTTTTAAAAAAGAAAATGGCTGATTTTTCGCAAAAACGGTTCTTTTTCGGTTAGAATAAGAGAAAAGCCATAAAGGAAGTTAGAACGATGAAGGTATCTATTGAGCAAGCAATCGCAACGGTCACCGCCGCATCATCCGTGACCTTTTTGACGGGTGCCGGTGTTTCGACCCCATCGGGCATTCCTGATTACCGTTCCTTAAAAGGGGTCTATCAAGGACTGGCCCAGCCAGAGTATTTGTTAAGCCATGACTGTTTAGAAAACGAACCGGAAACATTTTATCAGTTCGTCAAGCACCTCTACCATCCTCAGGTCCAGCCGAACATCATTCATCAAAAAATGGCTGCGCTACAAACGAAAAAAAACGTCTGGGTTGTTTCGCAAAACATCGATGGCTTGCATGAAAAAGCAGGCAGTCACCAAAGAATCGATTTTCACGGCTCCTTGTACAACTGTTATTGTCGAAAATGTGGCAATCCGGTACCTTGGCAAGCGTATTTGCAGGATTGGCACCATGCAGGATGTGGCGGTCAGGTCCGGCCAGCGATCGTGCTTTATGGGGAAGGATTTACGGATGAAACCATTGAAGGAGCCATTCAGGCCGTTGCTCAAGCCGACCTGACGGTGGTCGTGGGGACTTCGCTGCAAGTCTATCCTTTTGCAGGGCTAGTCGATTACAGCCAGCAGGTGTTGGTCATCAATAAGGAACCTTTGGCGATCCCAAATGAATATGGCATGTTGACCACAGCAGCCGAAACGTTTTTCCAGAAAATTGAATGAAGGAGTTTATGATATGACACAACGTACCGAAAAAGAGAAAATGATTGCTGGCGAATTGTACTTTTCCCCAGATCCAGAATTGGTGGCAGATCGAAAATATGCCCGTGAACAAATGAACCTGATCAACCAAGAAACTGATACAACAATCAAAGAGCAGTTACTAAAAGAAACATTCGGCTCTGTGACTGGTCGAATCTATATCGAACCGAATGTCCGCTTTGATTATGGCTACAATATTTCTGTCGGCAAAAACTTCTATGCTAACTACGACTGTGTGCTATTAGATGTTTGTCCAATTACCTTTGGCGACAACTGTATGCTGGCACCCAATGTTCGGTTGTTTACGGCGACGCATCCATTACATCCGGTCAAACGAAATAGCGGCTTAGAATTAGGGGCACCAATCGTGATTGGCGATAACGCATGGATCGGTGGTGCGGCCACGATTTTGCCAGGGGTGCGCTTAGGTAATAATGTCGTGGTGGGGGCTGGCAGTGTCGTTACAAAATCATTCCCAGACAATGTTGTGCTGGCGGGAAATCCGGCACGGGTCATCAAGACGATCGACTTAGAAGAAGAAAACAACCAGCAAGCTCCCTTGGCTGTTCAGCGGGCAGCGATCGATGACATCGATTGGCAACTCACGCATCTTTTGGAAAAACGTATGAGCACGGTCAACGAAATCGTGCAATTGAAGAAAAGCAGTCAATTGCCAGTATTAGATGAAAATCGTGAAGAGAAAGTGCTGGAAAACATTCGGCAGGCGATATCTAATCGAGCCTACGAAGAAACGATTTTGGCTATGTTTCAATCAATTATGAACCACTCAAAAACCTATCAAGAGAATCAATTGGAGGAATGAGTATGGATGGAGCAACACGGCGAGAAAATATTTTAGCGGCATTGAAGCAAGCGGACAAAGCGATCAGTGCCAGCAAACTGGCAGAATCCCTCGGAGTCAGCCGTCAAATCATCGTTGGGGACATTGCCTTATTGCGAGCAGCTGGTGAAGCGATTGTGGCTACGGCTCGCGGCTATCGGTTGCAAGCGCTGTTGGATGAGGCAGGACATGTCAGTAAGCTAGCGGTGCAGCATCGACCTGAACAAACGGAAGAAGAATTGCGCATCTTTGTCGCTTGTGGTGTGGAAGTGGTCGATGTCATCGTTGAGCATGAGATCTATGGAGAGATCACTGGCAATTTGCAGATCCAAACAGACCAAGACGTGACTGATTTCATCAACAAAACCAAACATGCAGAGGCCCGCTTGCTCTCAGATTTAACCAATGGGGTACACTTGCATACGTTGCGCTACACCGATCCTGCGGCTCTGGAAAAAGCCAAACAACAGTTAGCAGAAAAAGGCATGCTCTACCAAAATTGAGGAGTGAAGTGATGCAAGATGTCTTATTGATCATTGACTTGCAAAATGGGGTCTGTCAAACAAATGACCAAACAATTGACCATTTGTCGGAATTATTGCTGTTCGTCAACCAACGAATCCAACGATATCGTAAAGAAGAAAAACCAGTTATTTTTGTTCAGCATGAAGAGGAGACGTTGCCCTACGGTAGCAAAGCATGGCAACTGCACCCAGCATTGGCCTATGAACCAACGGATCGTTTGATTCGAAAAAAACACGCCAATAGTTTTTTTCAAACAGATCTACAAGCGGTCTTACAGACAAATCAAGTGCGTAGTATCGAATTTGCTGGTGCTCAGACGGAATATTGCCTTGATGGCACGATCAAATTCGCGCATGGTCTGGGTTATCAAAACGTCGTGTATGCCCAAGCCACAACGACGTATCCAAGCCGAGGACGATCAGCAGCTGAAATCATTGATTGGTACGAAATGATCTGGCAAGGACGCTTTGCGGAAGTCTTAGCAAATCCTCAGATGAAAAAATTGTGATTTTTTGTTGACAAGACGTTCATTTTCCAGTAAAGTACAACTCAACAAGAATAATGAATCTGTTGAGAAGGAAAGTAACCGCGGATACTTCAAAGAGAGACTCTGGTTGGTGGAAAGAGTCAAGTCAGAAGCGATGAAAAATGGCCTTGGAGGATTGATTGTCGATAAGTAGGCAATCACGGATACGCACTACCGTTACAAAGTGCACCAATCTCTAGCACGGCTAGACGTTGGGTTGAGGGAAGGGAAACCTTCTAAACAAAAGGTGGTAACACGAGTATTCGTCCTTTTACTAGCAAACGCTGGTAAAAGGACTTTTTTTATACCAAAAATCAAATAGCACCACACACGAAGAATTGGTAAGTACAAAAGCACGTTTTTTCAACAGAGAGCTTCGGTAGCTGAAAAGAAGCATCAAACGACTTTTAGAAAATGGCCAAGGAGTGATTCGTTCCGAGCAGTAGTTTGCAAGGCGACGACGGTAGCGACCGTTATCTGGCTAGAGTATGATCGTACTCGAAAAGGAGCTGTATGCGAGTGCAGCTTAAACTGAGGTGGTAACACGCAAAAAGGCGTCCTCAAACAAGTCACAAGTGACTTGTTTGAGGATGCCTTTTTTATTGAAAAAGACAAGAACTAGGGGGAAGACGATGATTTCATTAAAAGACATATCAGTAACATTCAATCAACCAAAGAAACCCGCGATCCAAGCGGTCAAAAACGTATCGATCGAGATCGACAAAGGGGACGTGTACGGCATCGTGGGTTACTCAGGCGCCGGGAAAAGTACACTCGTCCGTGTAATCAACTTATTGCAGCGACCAAGCAGCGGCAGCGTCGTCGTCAATGGCACGGAGCTGACCACGCTTTCGGCGAAAGCTCTGCGAGAAAAACGGAAAACGATCGGAATGATCTTTCAGCACTTCAACTTGATGGACAGTCGCAATGTTTTTGATAACGTGGATTTTTCCTTGAAATATGGGGGACGGTCCAAACAAGAACGTTATCAAAAAGTTACCGAGCTGCTGGCGCTTGTTGGATTGGAAGAAAAAGCCCAAGCGTTTCCTAGCCAACTATCTGGAGGACAAAAACAGCGGGTCGCCATCGCCAGAGCTTTGGCAAATGATCCAGAGATCTTGTTGTGTGATGAGGCAACTAGCGCCCTTGATCCGAAAACGACCTTACAGATATTGGCTTTGTTGAAAAAATTAAATCGAACCCTCGGCTTGACCATCGTGATTATTACCCATGAGATGCAAGTTGTCAAAGAAATCTGCAACAAAGTGGCAGTGATGGAAGACGGCGAAGTCATCGAGCAAGGCTCAAGCGTTCAGATTTTCAGCCAACCAGAAAAACCTTTGACCAAAGATTTTATCCGAACGGCGACACACATCGACCAAGCCTTAGAAACGATCCTTGGCAGTTCGAAATTTTCTTCCTTGGCACCGAACGAATGGCTGGTGGAGCTGTCCTATGTGGGGGATCAAACCAATGAACCACTGATCGCCCAATTGTACAGCCGCTACAAAGTGACCACCAATATTCTTTACGGCAACGTGGAGATCTTGCAAGAAGTTCCGATCGGCAGCTTAGTCGTTAGCTTATCCGGCGAATACCAACAGCGTAAACATGCCTTAGAATATTTGAAGTCTCAAGGGGTTTACACCAATATTTTAAAAGAAAATCATGCAGAACCATTAAACAATGTAATTAAAGGAGGATTTTAGATGGCTGCCTTATTAGAAAGATATTTTCCCAATGTTGTTGCGATCCAAGATGAATTTGTGACAGCAACGATCCAAACCTTGTATATGGTTTTTTGGACCTCTTTGATCGCGGGCATCTTAGGCATCTTGTTAGGGATCGTTTTGGTAGTGACTCGACCGAATGGGATTTTAGAAAATCGACCGCTCTTTGAATTTCTCGATAAAGTCATCAATGTGGTGCGCTCGATCCCTTTCATTATCTTATTGACGTTACTAGGAACCTTTACCAGATTCCTTGTCGGAACGACCATCGGCGAAACAGCAGCATTGGTTCCTCTGATTGCTGGGATCATTCCTTTCTTTGCTCGGCAGATCGAGATTGCCTTGCTAGAAGTTGACCCCGGTGTCGTGGAGGCAGCTGAAGCGATGGGCACCAGTCCTTTCGGTATCATTTTTCGGGTCTATTTGCCAGAAGGCGTGGCGGGAATTATTCGGGTCTCTGCATTGACCGTGATCAATGTGATCGGATTGACCGCCATGGCAGGAGCAGTCGGCGCTGGCGGTTTAGGAAACTTAGCCATCACCCGCGGGTACAACCGATTCCAGACCGATGTTACGATCATGGCGACCTTGATCATCTTAGTATTCGTTTTTATCAGTCAATTTGTCAGCAACCTACTCATTAAACGAGTATCACACTGACCACCACTTACGTACAAATAAAAAAACAAGCAAGTCTATGGAGGAAGAAAAAATGAAAAAATTCGTACAATCAATCGTCTTAGGGGCAGCATTATTATTTATTACAGGATGCGGAAACAATGGCAGTGCCGCAGCCAATGATCAAGAAGAAGTCACGGTGAAATTAGGGGTGATTGGTGCAGACACCGATGTCTGGGATGATGTCAAAGATCGTTTGAAAGACGAAGGCATCAATTTAGAATATGTCCAATTTTCTGATTACAACCAACCCAATGCAGCCTTGGCTGATGGTTCCATCGACCTCAATTCATTCCAACACCAATTTTTCTTGGACAACTATAATGAAGAATTTGGTACTGATCTCGTATCGATCGGCAATACAGTCAATGCGCCATTAGGTATTTATTCCGACAAAGTGACGGATGTCAACGACTTGGCTGAAGGAGCTAAAGTTGCGATCCCTAATGATGTGACCAATGGTGGTCGGGCATTGCTTTTGTTACAATCAGCTGGATTGATCAAAGTGGATGAAGCAGCCGGACAAACACCAACGGTCGCGGATATTACAGAAAACCGTTTGAACTTAGAAATTTCAGAACTTGATGCAGCGCAAACCGCTCGGGCACTTTCCGATGTCGATGTTTCGGTCATCAATAGCGGCATGGCGGTAGATGCAGGATTTGTACCAACCGAAGATGCGATCTTTTTAGAGCCTGTTGATGAAACGGCCCGTCCTTACGTCAACATCATTGCCGCCCGTAAAGAAGATGAAGACAATGAAGTATACCAAAAAGTGGTCGCTGCTTACCAAACAGAGGATACGAAAAAAGTCATCGAGGAAACGTCAAAAGGATCAAGTGTTCCTGCTTGGGAAACCTTTGGGGCGAAATAAGTACCACGCAATTTGATATAAAATTGAAAAAACATGTATAAAAAGGAGAGATTTGATTATGACAACAGCAACTATTACAAAAGCAACGATTAAACCATTTATCCAAGAGCGTTTAGCCGCTTATCAAGCCTTGGCATTAGATATCCATAATCACCCAGAAGTCAGCAACTATGAGTTTTATTCAGCCGATGCCCTGATCGCCCAATTAGAAAAAGAAGGCTTTGCTGTCAAAAAGGATGTGGCAGGCCATCGCACCGGCTTTGATGCCCGCTATGTCAGTGGGAAACCTGGTCCGACGATTGCCTTTTTAGCCGAGTATGATGCGTTACCTGGCATCGGTCATGCCTGCGGACACAATCTCTTCGGGACTTATTCCGTCTTAGCTGCCAGTGCTCTACAACCTTTCATCGATGAGCTAGGCGGGGAGATTCGAGTCTATGGGACGCCAGGAGAAGAAGGTGGAGAAAATGGTTCCGCTAAAGGTAGTTTTGTCCGTGAAGGGTTCTTCAATGATGTCGATGCCGCTCTTTGTGTCCATCCAGCCCATCGCTATGGCAAAACGACAGCGTCATTAGCCAATGATCCAGTGGATATCAAGTTCTATGGTCGGGCTTCCCATGCGGCAGCTGCACCAGAAAAAGGCATCAACGCGTTAGAAGCATTGCTGCAAGTCTTTAACGGGATCAATGGGTTGCGCCTGCATTTACCAAAAGACGTCAATATTCATGGTGTGATCACCGATGGCGGCGTGGCAGCCAATGTCGTGCCAGAATATGCAGCCGGTCGTTTTTATTTACGAGCAGCCAATCGAGCAACCTTGAATGATGTCTACGAGAAAGTCGAAAACATCGTCAAAGGAGCCGCTTTAGCCACGGGAGCGACCTATGAATTCGGCTTGTTCCAAAACTCCGTCGATGATGTGATCGTGACACCAAGTTTTGATGAGATTTTCTTCGCCCATGCCCAAGAAGCGGGCGTACCTGCCGATGAGATCGATACGGAAGCAAAAGCAAGTCTTGGTTCTTCTGATGTCGGCAATGTCAGTCAAGTGATCCCGACGATCCAACCCACCGTTTCGATTTCAGATGACTACATTGCGGGGCATTCGGAAGAATTCAAAGCCGCTGCTAAGAGTGAAAAAGGCTTGCAGTCGATCGCTATCGCGGCTGAACTTTTAGCCCTGACAGCGTTAGATCTTTTTGAACAACCGGCGTTATTAGAAAAAATCAAAGCCGATCATCAAGAAAGTTTAGCGAAAGGCAATTAATGCCAAAATCGTGAAAGAAGATATCCAGAGGATACTCAATAATATAGAAGAAAAAAAGTCTCTGCCGCAAAATGTCGGTAGAGACTTTTTTGTTAGTCGATGACTAAAATGCCTTCTTTTAATGAAAAAGGATTTTGCTGATTGATATGATCGTAGAACATGACCCCGTTTAAATGATCGATCTCATGCTGAACGACGATTGCAGGATAGTTCTTCAAACGAACTTTTTTCTTTTTACCGTTAATGTCGTAATAGCTGATCGTGATCCGGGCATGGCGTACCACGTAGCCAGGGACTTCACGGTCCACGGAGAGACAGCCCTCGCCTTCACCCAAACAAGCTTCTTGCACGGAATGACTTAAAATTTTGGGATTGTAAAGAACATCTTTAAAATCAGGTTCAGTTTTTTCTGGGTCGCTGCTAGGGACGAGGACCGCTGTGATTCGTTTTGAAATATCTAATTGAGGAGCTGCTAGACCAACGCCGCCTCTTAATTCAAGTTCTTCTGCCTTGACTGGGTCTTGGCTGTTTTCTAAAAAGGTCATCATTTCTTTTCCCAGTGCGATATCTTCTTCGCTTAAAGGAAAAGGTACTTCTTTTGCTACTTCACGCAAGGTTGGATTGCCTTCGCGAATAATATCATCCATTGTAATCATTGATGATGTGATTCCTCCTACTATGTAAAAATGACGAAAGCAAGTTTCGTTCCTAATAAAGTGTACCATAACTGTAGAAAGAAGGGCATAAGAAAGTTTAAAGGGTAAAGCTTTCTTATTAAATGAAACGATATTTCTATATATACGATTTAATTATGAAATATAGTTGCGAACGAGAAAAGAATCAGTTATAATGCTTTTATAGAAAACGGTATCACGAAAGTGACTCACCAAGGAGGCAAAGAGATGTTCGGCTTTTCTGTATTTATGAACGAAGACTTGACGGCAGCAGAACTTGAGCAGATGACTGCGATGGCATCAGGCTTTAAAGGGATTTTCACCTCCATGCACATACCAGAAGACGATCGCAGTACCTATCGGCAGCGTCTGACGGACTTGGGAGGTTTCGCAAAAGACCATCAGCTGTCTTTAATGGTAGATATTTCTGGAAACGCCTTAGCAGAAGCGGGCTTTTCCATCGACAAGCTGGCGGAACTAAGGGAGATCGGTGTCACTGGTTTACGAATGGATTATGCGATCGACAATCAGCAAATCGCCGCTTTTTCAAAGGAAATGACCATCAGTTTGAATGCCAGTACATTAACGGAAAAAGACATTCGAGAGCTGCAGGCGTATGGAGCCGATTTTACTCGATTGGAAGCTTGGCACAATTATTACCCTCGACCAGAGACGGGACTGGATGCTGACTGGTTTCAGGAGAAGAACCGCTGGTTGAAAGCACAAGGCTTTTTTGTCCAAGCCTTTGTTCCAGGAGATGCCAAGAAACGCGGACCGTTATTTCAAGGATTACCCACACTGGAAAGACACCGCAACTGGTCGCCGTTTGCCGCAGCGATCGACTTGTTGGCTACCGGCTCAGTTGATGCTGTTTATATTGGTGATGGGATGGTTTCTACAAAAAGTGCCCAGCAGTTTGCGACGTATCTGCAAGAAGCGCGGATCGTTTTGCGGGTCAAAGATCTTGGTTCCACTTACTTTGAACACGTACTAGGGAATCACCAAAATCGTTACGATGAAGCTCGAGATGTCTTGCGTAGCGCCGATGCCCGTTTCAATGCCATTCCAGAAGTCAAACCTGAACTTAGTCAAGAGCGGCCAGTGGGTGCTGTGACGATCGATAACCAAGAGTACTTGCGCTATATGGGAGAGATCCAGGTGTGCAAACGTCCTTTGCCAGCAGACCCCAAAGTCAACCTCGCCGCTCAGGTGATACCAGCCGATCTGCCTTTGATCCAACAAATCAAAGCAGGGATGCGATTTAAATTAGAAAGAGATGATTCCAATGAATAAAATCAATTTAGACAAATTAACGACTGAACGACGCAATAGCGAAACGAGCAATTTAGATGAAATGACGATTTTAGAAGCGTGCCAAAAAATGAACCAAGAAGATCAAAAAGTTGCCTATGCAGTGGAAAAAGAAATTCCTAGTATTGAAAAAGTCATTGAACAAACTATCGCTGCTTTAAAAAAAGGCGGACGCTTGATTTATCTTGGCGCTGGTACGAGTGGTCGATTAGGCGTCTTGGATGCGGCCGAATGTGTCCCAACCTTTGGGGTATCACCTGAGATGGTGGTTGGTCTGATCGCCGGTGGCGAAGAAGCGATGACGGTCGCTGTCGAAGGAGCAGAAGACTCCTTAACGCTAGGGAAACAAGACCTTGTCGATCTGAAGTTGAACCCAAATGACATGGTGATCGGGATCGCTGCCAGTGGTAGAACTCCTTACGTGATTGGGGCTCTTGATTACGCCAATGAGCTTGGTGCCACAACGGCTACGATCGCTTGTAACAAAGATGCGGAGATCTCTCAACATGCCAGCTTTCCAATTGAAGTCGATTGTGGCCCAGAGTTTCTGACGGGTTCGACTCGTTTAAAATCTGGGACGGCCCAAAAATTGATTTTGAATATGATCTCGACGTTATCGATGGTAGGGATCGGCAAAGTCTACAATAATTTGATGGTCGACGTGAAAGCGACCAACGAAAAATTGGTGGAACGCTCAAAACGGATCATCATGCAGGCAACTGAAGCTGATTATGAAACAGCCGCCGTGGCATTTGAAGAAGCAGATCAGAATGTTAAATTGGCGATCGTGATGCTGTTGACGGATAGCACGAAAGACGAAGCACAAGCAAAACTTGCCACGGCACAAGGGTTTGTCAAAACGGCGTTAGGAGGGGAAAAGTAATGGCAAAAGAAACACTGACGGTAGAAGAGTTAGCGGAGAAGATTTTTCAAGAAGCCGGCGGAATGGACAACGTAGAAACAGTCAATCACTGTATGACTCGCGTACGAATGACCGTCCGCGACCACGACAAGGTCGATCAACAAGGGTTAAAAGAGATTCCCGGTGTGATGGGGGTCGTCAATGACGAGCAGCTGCAAGTCATTATCGGACCAGGGAAAGTCAACAAAGTAGCTAACGCAATGGTGGCAAAAGCCGGTGTTGATTTAGGGCAAGAGATCCCGCAGCAAAAATCAGGCAAAGAGGCGTTATCAGAAAAAACGGCAGAGATGAAAGCAGCCCAAAAAGCCAAACAAAAATCATCGCCATTGAAGTCGCTGCTGAAAGACATTTCAAATATTTTTGTTCCAATGATTCCAGCCTTCGTTGGTGCAGGACTCGTTGCAGGGATCGCCTCCGTTCTGACCAACATGATCACGGCTGGCCGATTAGATGGAGACACTTGGAATTATTATGTCATGATTTTAAACGTCCTAAGAAATGGGATGTTCACCTATTTAGCGATCTTTACTGGGGTCAATGCTGCGCAGGTCTTTAAAGCCAATCCAACCCTTGGTGGAGTGATCGGTTCGATCATCTTGCTGACAGGTATGAACCCAGAAGCCCCGATCCAAAACTTGTTCACTGGCGAAGCGTTAGCTGCCAACCAAGGGGGGATCATCGGTGTAATCTTCGCTGTATGGCTTTTGGCGAAATTAGAGGCAGTGCTGCATCGAGTGATTCCCGAAGCGATCGATATTATCGTGACCCCAACGTTGTGTTTGTTGATCATCGGTTTGACGGAGATTTTCTTGATCATGCCATTGGCCGGTCTGATCTCTGACAGCTTAGTCGGTTCGATCACTTGGGTCTTGAATGTGGGCGGTGCTTTTTCTGGGTTTATCTTAGGGGCGGCCTTCCTACCAATGGTCATGTTTGGTTTGCATCAAATTTTGACCCCGATCCACATCCAAATGATCGAAGCAACAGGCAGCACGCAATTATTACCGATTTTAGCAATGGCTGGTGCCGGTCAAGTCGGAGCAGCTCTAGCCTTATGGGTACGACTACGTAAAGACAAAGAGCTTTCTGAAATGATTAAAGGTGCATTGCCAGTTGGGATCTTAGGCATCGGCGAACCATTGATCTACGGAGTGACGTTGCCATTAGGTCGACCATTTATCACTGCTTGTATTGGTGGTGGGATCGGTGGTGCGGTCATTGGCGCTTTGACAAATATCGGCGCAACGGCGATTGGACCTTCAGGGTTAGCTTTGATTCCATTGATTGCCAACGGCCGTTGGATGGGCTATATTTTCGGCTTGTTAGCAGGCTATGCTGGCGGCTTCGTTGCCACCTACTTCTTTGGGATTCCGAAAGATCGCTTAGAAGCAGCCAAAGAAAGCGAGGCAGAGGAGGCAAAACCAGCTGCAACCGTCACTTCCGTGCAACCGCAACCAAAAAAAACGAGTGAAACGGCGGCAAAGGAAACGGCAGCAAATTCATCAGCAACAACGATCGATACCCCCTTATACGCAGTAGCAACAGGTACGACAAAATCGATCAGTGCATCAAGTGATCCGGTATTTTCGCAAAAAATGATGGGCGACGGGTATTTTGTCTTGCCAGACAATGGGGCGATCTTTGCACCAGCAGCAGGGACGATCACGACGATTTTTCCAACGAAACATGCATTGGGGATCAAGACTGCCAGCGGGCTAGAGATTTTGCTGCACATGGGGGTCGACACCGTCGAATTGCAAGGAGCACCTTTTGAGATCCTGGTGGAGGAAGGCCAAGCCGTGACACCAGCCACCCAAGTTGCCCAAGTCGATTTGGCGCAGTTGACAGCCAAAGGCAAAGCTACTGAGATGCTCGTGATTATCACCAATATGGACCAAGCAGCCAACGTTGAACTGTTACCGATCGCGGAAACAAAAGCAGGTCAAGCAGTCATGCATGTGGCAACGATAAAATAATGGTAAAACCTCTATCTGATAAAGATAGAGGTTTTTTTTAAGAAGTTACTAAATTGATTGCGGAAACGAGGTCTTTATGTTACAGTTTCGTTACAAAGGGAGAAATCCCATTCGAGGAGGCAATGACGATGAAAAAAATAATTTGGTTCGGACTAATGACGCTGGCATTTTCACCATTGATGGTTCATGCAGATGAAACGGCTACGAGTGGAAGTGACAATCCGGTTGCCGTTAGCGAGACGCTTTCATCAGAAGGGCAAACAGATAGTGAGCAGATCCAAAATTCTGCCCAAGAAAGTACAGCGGAAGACCAAGAAACGGATCAATCCGCTACTTCAGAAACTACAGCTGACGAGAATCAAGAGCCAGTCGATTCCGAAGCCGTTATTGCCTCGATCCAAGCAGAGACAGGGACGCAAAACGTCAATGAGATCAACACGTTAGCTGATGAACCTAGTTCGCTACGTAGTGCCTTAACTCAAGGGATCACTGAAGGCAGTGTGACCGCATTTACTCAAGAACAGTTGGACCAGTTGACAGATGAAGAATTGACCAATGGCAATCGCCTAGCACTACGTTATTCTAGTGATGCGATGGGCTTTGATATTGCTTACTTGGCAAAAATCATCGGTGCCTTGTTTGTCGATCAGACGTTATCCTGGGAAGCCATTGAGCCACAACTGGCTTTTGATGCGAATAGCTACGCCAGTTTTGCTGACTTGATTCCTGTCGTGGATCAGTTGCAGGAATATTTACGGGTCGTCTATCCAGCAGACGGAGTCTTTTTACATTTGAATCAAGCCGTTTCCAACGAATGGATGATTTCGATTTTAACCAATTTGAATCAGATGGAACAAGAGATGCAAGTCGATCCAGGTGCCTTTGTTCCAGGACGGATCTCTTATATCATTCAAGCGGCAAATGATTCCATGTATCTGCCTACAGGCACGCAAACGAGTACGACTGAAGAAGCAACCGCAACATCGACGACCGCTCAAGAAACAGCGACAACGACTTCTTCGAAAGAGGCCAACGCTACTGCCGATGGCGAAAAAACATTACCTAAAACCAATGAAGCGCCAAGCTATACCTTATTGATCGCAGGTATCATCCTGCTGCTGATCGTTTTCTTGATTTTATGGCGCCGAAAGAAAAAATGAACGTTATTTATAATAGGCAGAATGAAAAAATAGCAATCTTCGTTTTCCATCAGGGAAACGAAGGTTTTTTGTTTTCAGAAATTTCATTTATGATTTCTTTTCAAATAACGCCTTTTATAAAAAGACCAGAATCGATTCCTTCATAAAAAAGTCAAATTTAAATTCTTGCATTCTCTGGTGAAGGGTGTATAATGACACAGTGTCATATGACATCGTGTCATATTGAGAGCTGTGATTTATTTTAATTAGAAAGGAGATGCTTGTGATGCCGACAGATACATTTTTTCACTTGCCGCCGGAAAAACAAAAGCGCATTTTAAATGCGGCGAAAAAAGAATTTTCCAGGCTGCCTTTGAAAGACGCCTCGATCGCCAACATCATCAAAGATGCCGAAATTCCTCGGGGGAGTTTTTACCAATACTTCGAAAACAAAGAAGATCTTTACTACTATTATTTCCATACGTTGAAAAAAAATAGTCAGCGTGACCTGCTGAAATCGATCCAACATGAAAATGGGGATCTATTTGCGGGGTTCGAATGGTACTTTTCACGGATGATCGCCGAAGTTTTTAAAGGCAAAAATGCAAACTTTTACCGCAATTTATTTATGAGTATGGATTATCGTTCCTTCCATAAAGTCGTGCCCGAGATGCAGCACAAGATGCATCAAGAACACAAAGCCGATCGGCAGAAGCAGCAAGCCATCTTTTTGTCAGAGATCGACAAAGATTTATTGAAAGTCAAAGACGACCATGAGTTGAAAATGCTGATCCAGCTGCTGATGCATACCGTCTTTTCGACGATTGCCGAAGCCTATCGCCAATCAGCGTTTGATCCAGACTATGATCCTGCCGAAGCGATTGCTGATTTTAACAGTAAAGTCCGCTGGTTAAGAGAGGGCGCAAAAAAAGAAAGAGGGGAAACCTATGATTAAGCTGATAAAACGCGTATCCGTCATTTCCATCATCATGGCAGTGGTGTTTATGGTGATCCAAGTCGTTTCTGATTTGTATCTACCGACATTGACTTCCAATATTATCAACAATGGGGTGGCGACAGGCGACATTGATTACATTTGGAAAACCGGCTTTTACATGATCGGCTTTTCATTAATCAGTATCATCGCCGCTTTAGGAAATACGTATTTCGCAACAAGAGAATCACAAAAATTAGGACAAAAACTACGTTCGGACATTTACCAAAAAGTTGAGAATTTTTCTTCTCGTTCTTTCGATAAATTCGGGACCGCATCATTGATCACACGGACCACCAACGACGTCAACCAAATTCAAATGGTGACGCAAATGTTTTTACGTATGATGATCAATGCACCGATCACACTGATTGGGGCGAGTTTCTTGGCCTATCAAAAAGATGCCCAATTAACACGAATCTTTTTAGTCGTTATTCCTATCATGCTGGTATTGGTCGGCGGTATTATGTATTTTGCCGTTCCTTTATTCAAAAGTATGCAAAAGAAAACTGACCGTTTGAACTTAGTCTTTCGTGAAGGCTTGACGGGGGTCCGCGTTATTCGAGCATTTGATAAGACGGATTATGAAGCGAATCGCTTTGATGAAGCCAACAAAGATTACACCCACACCGCGATTAAAGTAAATACCATCGTGGCTTTGATGATGCCTTTGATGACGTTGATCATGAGTGGGACAAACATTGCCATCACATGGTTTGGTGGTCATTATATTGCAGAAATGACCTTAGAAGTCGGGAACTTGATTGCGTTTATGACCTATGCAATGCAAATTTTGATCAGCTTTATGATGCTGTCCATGATCTTCGTGATGGTGCCAAGAGCCCAAGCATCGGCTGACCGGATCAACGAAGTCTTAAATGAAGAAGATGAAATTCTCGATCCAAAAACACCAGCGACATTGAGCTTACAAGGGGATCAAGCAACCTTGGCCTTTGACCATGTGGCGTATCGCTACCAAGGCGCTGAGAAATTGGCGTTGGAAGATATCGATTTTCAAGCAAAATCTGGTGATTTTGTTGCCATCATCGGTGGGACGGGCTCAGGGAAAACGACCTTAGTCAATCTCTTGCCTCGTTTGTACGATGTGGAATCTGGTGCAATCAAAATCAATGGGGTCAATATTGCAGAAGTCACCCAGCACAATCTACGAGAAGTCGTGGGCTTTGTTCCACAAAAAGCGGTACTGTTTTCCGGTACCATTCGTGAAAATATGAAATACGGAAAACCCGATGCGACAGACGAAGAAATCTGGCAAGCATTAGAGATCGCCCAAGCCAAAGATTTTGTCTCCGAACTGGCAGATGGCTTAGATAGCCGTGTAGAACAAGGCGGCGGCAACTTCTCTGGTGGACAACGTCAACGTTTAGCGATCGCTCGTGCGTTAGTGAAACAAGCAGATGTCTATGTCTTTGATGATTCCTTCTCCGCACTGGACTTCAAAACCGATGCCAACTTACGTGCAGCGCTGAAACGCGACATGCAAGACAGCATTATGGTCGTGGTTGCCCAACGGGTCAGCACCGTCATGGATGCCGATACGATTTTAGTATTGGATGAAGGACAACTCGTAGGAAAAGGAACCCATGAATCATTAATGGCAGACAATGAAACCTACCAAGAAATCGTTTCTTCACAATTGAGAGAGGAGGATCTTGCATGAGTGAAAAGAAAACAACAACACAACACCGTGGCGGACCAATGGGTGGCGGTCCGGGCCGTAACATCGGTGCCAAAGGACCAAAAGCCAAAAACTTTTGGGGAACGGTCAAACGGCTTTTCGGTTACATGTCGAAACGCTCTATCGCTATCATTGCCGTCTTCGTTTTAGCGATCGCAGCCGTGATCTTCCAAATCCAAACACCGAAAATTTTAGGGGAAGCGACCACTGAAATTTTTAAAGGTGTCATGATCGGTGCACAACAGATGCAAGCCGGCCAACAGGTGACAGAATTTCCTATCGATTTTGAGAAAGTTGGTCAAATCATTTTGATTGCGATCGGCATGTATGTGATTTCAGCCGTCTTCAACTTTCTACAACAGTTTATTATGACTCGTGTCTCGCAACGAACGGTTTATGAGCTGCGTCGTGACTTAGATGAAAAAATGAACCGCTTGCCGATCTCTTACTATGATACTCACTCAAATGGGGATATCATGTCACGGGCGATCAATGATATGGATAATATCGCAAGTACCTTGCAACAAAACTTAACCCAATTTATTACGAGTGTCGTGACCTTTATCGGGGTTTTGTGGATGATGCTGACGATCAGTTGGCAACTGACTTTGGTTGCTTTAGCAACGGTTCCTTTAAGCTTGATCGTCGTGATGATCGTCGCACCAAAATCGCAAAAATTCTTTGCGGCACAACAAAAAAGTTTAGGATTGCTCAATGACCAAGTCGAAGAAACTTACGGCGGTCACACAGTTGTCAAAACTTTCAACCATGAAGCCGCCGATCAAGTCGTTTTTGAAGAAGAAAATGACCGTCTGTATTCCGCTGGTTGGAAAGCCCAATTTATTTCAGCGATCATTATGCCCTTGATGAACTTCATTAAAAACTTAGGCTATGTCTTCGTGGCTGTCCTTGGTGGGATCAAAGTGGCGAATGGGAATATGACGTTAGGGGATGTGCAAGCATTCTTGCAATACACCAATCAATTCTCTCAACCGATCACTCAAATCGCTAGCTTGCTAAACACCATCCAATCAACCGTTGCATCTGCCGAACGGGTCTTTGAAGTCTTGGATGAAGAAGAAATGAATGATGAGCCTTCTGGTTTACCAGTGGAAGACAGTGAATACAAAGTTCGTTTCGATCATGTTCAATTTGGTTATGCCCCAGACAAATTATTGATGACCGATTTTAATCTGGATGTCAAAGCTGGTGAGATGGTGGCTATCGTAGGACCAACTGGCGCTGGGAAAACCACGCTGATCAATCTCTTGGAACGTTTCTATGATGTTTCTGGCGGCAGCATTCGTTACGATGGCAAAGATACTCGAGACTTGACTCGTGATGAGTTGCGTAGTAATATCTCGATGGTGCTGCAAGATACGTGGTTGTTTACCGGCTCCATCTATGACAACATTCATTATGGAAATGAAAAAGCGACCAAAGAACAAGTGATTGCTGCGGCGAAAGCTGCCCATGTGGATGATTTTGTTCGCAAATTGCCAGAAGGCTATGATACGGTCTTGAATGAAGAAGCCAGCAATATCTCCCAAGGTCAACGTCAGCTGATCACAATCGCTCGTGCCTTCTTAGCGGATCCAGATGTCTTGATTTTGGATGAGGCAACTTCTAGTGTCGATACGCGGACAGAGATTTTGATCCAAAAAGCAATGGGTCGTTTGTTAGAAAATCGGACCAGCTTTGTGGTTGCTCACCGTCTATCTACGATTCGTGATGCTGACAATATTATCGTGATGAATCACGGGTCTATTGTTGAGACTGGAAATCATGAAGAATTGATGGCACAAAACGGTTTCTATGCAGACCTGTATAACAGTCAATTTTCAGAAGAAGTGGCGTGATCCACTGTTTGTAATGAAAGAAATTCTTCCCCAAATGATAATAAACAGACCGCCAAAGGTTGACTGAAAGAAAGCAGTGATTGTCACTGCTTTCTTTTTTTTATGAATTTTTGCCGCTTTATTTTAAATATTTATTGCAATTAACTGGATTAAAATGTATATTAATACATAATTTCGAATAAACCAAGAGAAGGAGTGAAACCAATGAGTCATCTTTTTCCTAATTACAGCCGTTTGCCCATCGATATCCAGCAAGGCAGCGGCAGCTATGTCGTAGATTCGCAAGGTAACCAATATTTAGATTTAACAAGCGGTATCGGGGTCGTCAATCTTGGTTATGGACATCCCAAAGTGCAAGCTGCTTTGATGGCACAAGCAGAGCAGATTTGGCATGTGCCGAATTTGTATGATAGCCAGCTGCAAGAAGAAGTTGCCCAAAAGCTGACCCAAAATCAAAAGAACGCATCAGACGAGCCGTATCTGGCTTATTTTTGTAATAGCGGCGCTGAGGCGAACGAAGCTGCTTTAAAGCTGGCTCGCAAAGCGACGGGACGTAGTAAGGTTATTAGTTTTGAACAATCTTTCCATGGTCGGACTTTTGGCGCGATGTCTTTGACTGGGCAAAGCAGTATCCATGATGGGTTTGGACCGTTAGTACCAGAGATGGTTTATGTACCGTTTAATGATCTTGAGGCATTGCAAGCCGTTTTAGATGAACAGACGGCAGCCGTGTTTTTAGAATTGATCCAAGGCGAAGGCGGCGTGATCCCTGCTGAGGTGGCATGGGTCCAAGCGGTGGCAGCCCTTTGTCAGGAGCAGGGAGCACTGCTAGTGGTGGATGAGATCCAAACCGGGATGGGACGGACAGGAACACTGTTTGCTTTTGAAGGATATGGCATTGAACCTGATCTTTTTACCGTAGCAAAAGGGCTTGGTAACGGGATCCCTGTCGGAGCGATGCTAGGCAAAAGCCACTTGCAAACGGCTTTTGGACCCGGTAGTCACGGTTCGACCTTTGGTGGCAATAAATTAGCGATGGCCGCTGCTAGTGCCGTTTGTAGTGTGTTGCAAGAAGAGGACATTCAAGTCAATGTTCAATTGCGTCAGCAGCAGTTTTTCGACGGATTGCAAGGACTATCTAAGGTGCAGGCGATACGTGGGAAAGGACTGATGATCGGTATCGAATTAGCCGATTCGGAAAGCTTGCAATCCGTGTTGACCCAATTGCGGAACCAAGGCCTCCTCGCATTAAAGGCGGGTACCAAGGTTTTGCGCTTGCTCCCACCCTTAACGATCTCGCAAGAGGAAACGAAAGCAGCATTGGCGATTTTACAAGCGATCTTAGCATAATTGTATAAAAATAGATTTTTTGGACATTTTTTCTTATAAAAACCGAATAACAGCGAATTTATTTTGAATAGTTTTATAAATAATCATTGACAGAGCGATGGGAGTTTCTTATAATCTTAAGTAAATTCTTTTGAGGAGTGACGTGTTTGAAGGCAGCAATCGTTGGTGTAACAGGGTATACCGGAATTGAATTGATTCGTTTGATCCAGCAGCATCCCCAATTGGAGGTGGGCACCTTGCATAGTCATTCTATGCATGAAAATTCATCAGTTTTGTATCCTCATTTAATTGGACTGACAGAGCAGCTGATCGAACCTTTTGATGCAGAAAAAATCCAAAAGGAAAATCAACTCGTGTTTTTTGCGACTCCTGCTGGAATCAGCAAAGAACTCGCAGCGACTTTTGTCGCAAATGACTTTCCAGTGATTGACCTTTCTGGTGATCTGCGATTGAAGGATCGGGATAGCTATCAAAAATGGTATCACCAAGAAGCTGCACCTACCGAGTTGTTGGTACAAGCGACCTATTCGCTGCCTGAGTTTGCAACGACTCCTGGCAATTTGATCGCCAATCCAGGCTGTTATGCGACTGCTGCCATTTTAGCGGCTGCGCCGTTGGTTCAGCAAAAACTATTCAGCGGTACGTTGATTTTTGATGGCAAGTCGGGCTTGTCGGGTGCTGGTAAGAAATTGACCGACAGCAGTCACTTTGCAACCGCTGCGGATAACATGACGATGTATAAGCCAAATCAGCATCAGCATATTCCTGAGATCATGCAGCAGTTTCAGCAATGGGATCAGGCAATGCCGCCGATCCAATTTTCTACCAGCTTACTGCCTGTCAAAAGAGGGATCTTTATGACGCTTTATGCGCCTATCAAAGACGCGATTTCGCAAGAGGACATCTATGAGCAGTACGTAAAAACGTATCAAGACCATCCGTTTGTCCGAGTGCAACCGTTAGGAAAGCTGCCCGAGCTGCGGCAAGTGACGGGAACGAATTTTTGTGACATTGGCATAAGTTTCAATCCGCTGACCCAAGTGTTGACCGTTGTCGCAGTGATCGATAATTTAGGCAAAGGGGCTGCTGGCCAAGCGATCCAAAACTTCAATCGATGGGCAGGGATACCAGAAACGACCGGTCTTATGCAAGCTCCGTTATACCCATAAAATAGCCAACAGACACGTGAGGATCCTCGTGTCAGCCAGTGGACAATCCGCAAAAAGGTGGCAGTAGGAGGAAAGAAAATGAAAGAAATCGAAGGAACGATCGCAACCCCCAAAGGTTTTTTTGCCGACGGTCTGCATTGCGGTCTGAAGAAAGAGAAAGTCGATCTTGGTTGGATCGTCTCTGAAGTGCCAGCCAGTGCTGCGGCAGTCTTTACCACCAATCAAGTACAAGCGGCACCCATTCTCGTTACAAAGGAAAAAATGCAAGCAGGCAACTTGCAGGGCGTGATCGTCAATGCGGGCAATGCCAATGCTTGTACCGGGGAGCAAGGTTTAAAAGATGCACAAGAGATGGCAGAATTGGCAGCAGCCCAGCTACATACGAGTCCCGAAGCCTTTGCGGTAGCCTCCACCGGGATCATTGGTAAGAGCTTACCGATGGAAAAAATCACTGCAGGGATTCAGCAACTAAACAGGCAAGGGGATGCCCACCGATTTCAAAGAGCGATTTTGACGACGGATCTGACTGAAAAAAGCAGTGTCATCCAATCAACGATCGCTGACAAAACGGTGACTGTTGCGGGCTGTGCCAAAGGGTCTGGTATGATCCATCCCAATATGGCTACGATGCTGGCCTTTGTTACGACGGATGCGGCGATCGCTCCAGCACTCTTGCAAGCACTGCTGAAAGAATTGACCGACGTTACCTTCAATCAAATCACGGTCGATGGCGATACATCCACCAATGATATGGTGATAGTTTTAGCCAACGGGTTAGCCAAAAATCCAACGATCGAAGCCGATACGCCAGCTTATCAGGAGTTTAAAGGGATGCTCAAAGCAGTTCTGACCGCACTAGCCAAAGCAATTGCGAAGGATGGAGAAGGCGCCAGCAAATTGATCGAAGCTCACACGAGTGGAGCGGTGACGGATGAAGCAGCCCGGATGATCAGCAAAACCATCGTCGGTTCGCCGCTGGTCAAAACAGCCCTCTTTGGCAAAGACCCAAACTGGGGGCGTATCTTATGTGCAGTGGGTTATAGTGGGCAACCCATCGATCCAGCAACGGTATCGATCGCATTAGCCGACATTCCCGTCTTTGTCCAAGGGACACCGGTAGCTTTTGACGAAACCATCATGCAAGAACAGTTGGCGGAAAATGAGGTCAAAGTCGCTGTCGAGCTGAAAGAAGGGGCAGGCGTTGGCACCGCTTGGGGCTGTGATCTGACGTATGATTATGTGAAAATCAACGCACTATACCACACCTAATACAAATCAGGTACTAGACAAAAAGGAGCGAGTAGATGGAAACGATCGTAGTAAAAATCGGCGGTGTCGCCTCAGACAATTTAACCCCGTCATTCTTTGAGACTATAGCAGATTGGCAAGCTGCGGGCAAAAAAGTGGTCATCGTCCATGGCGGCGGTCACTACATCTCAGAAATGATGGAGAAAATGGCGTTGACAGTCACGATCAAAGACGGCCTGCGGGTGACCGATCCCCAGACGCTTGAAGTAACTAGAATGGTCCTTCTGGGACAAGTTCAACCGCTGATCACGACCGCTTTCCAGCAAGCTGGGTTCCATGCCGTAGGACTGAATGCCGGCTGTGATCAACTGATTCAAGGAGAAGTCATTGATGAAGAAAAATTAGGACATGTGGGGAAGGTTCAACAAATCAACGCTGCTTTCCTGCAGCTCTTGACAGAGAAAAAACATGTTCCGATTTTGGCCCCACTAGGAATTACCCCAGAGGGTCAATGGCTGAACATCAATGCCGATGAAGTAGCGTGTCAGGTTGCTGCCAGCTTGCAAGCCGAAAAACTGTATTTGTTGACGGATGTTCCTGGCATCAAACAAGAAAGCAAGTGGTTATCGGCTGTTTCTTTTGAAGAGATCCCCCGTTTGATCACCGAAGAAGTAGTCACAGGCGGCATGCTGCCAAAACTAAAAAGTGCGCAGAAAGCCTTGAAAGCAGGGGTAGCTGCCGTTTGTATCACCGATCGAATCGATCGTTTAGGAACCCAGATCCTCGCGGCAAGTCCAGCCGCAGCTGTCTGTAGCTGAAGCCATTAGCAACACCCAAATGCCTCTTCTCTACTCATAAAAATGCAAAATTCTGACTTTTCTGTGCTTTTCTTCTTATTTTCTCTAAAAAAAGAATAAAATAGGTAGGGATTTCATTTGCTAGAATTTCGTTTTATCAGTACAATGAGTACATATGTAAGTAGGGGGAGAAACAATGACAGATTTCTTATTGGGGAGCAGTACGAAGTTGCTGACTGTTGCAATCCGGGTAAAAGACCGCGATCAAGCGATTGCCTTTTATCGGGATGTACTTGGTTTTGAGTTGAAAAGAGAAGAAAATGAATTGGCCATCTTTGGTCTAAAAGGATTAGATAGAGAAGTTTTATGGTTGGAAGAAAGCCCGCGTGCCAACGATCACTTCGGCGAGATCAAAAAAATGCAGCGCATCGTCTTAGCTGTATCCTCGCTAGAAGAAGCGGCAACTATCGCGAGCAATGCCCAACAAAAAGCGATTGCTTTCGAAGAAGCTCGTTATGAAGCGAATCAATTAGGCTTTATTATAGCTGATCCAGAAGGGAACAAAATTGAAGTCTTATTTACAGCACCCGCAGGAACTGCGGTACCAAAAGACGAAGCAGAATTGATCAAAGCGGCACCTGCAAAAGCGGCTGGCTTATCAAAAGAAGCTCATTTTGGCAAGCTGTATTTAAACGTCAGTGATCTAGCCAAAGAGCAGCTTTTCTTAGAAGAAAGCTTAGGCTTGAAAACAAAAGAAGCCGAAACGAAGGAATTTATCCTCAATGATGGTGACTTCCAAGTCGGCTTGACTGAAGCACAAGGTGGTACGATCGATTTGCCGACCCATGAGGTGCTTGGCTTAGACTTCTTGAAAATCTCCATCAGTCAAGAAGATATCGATACATTGGAAAAGCACTTGTCTGAGAAGAACCAAGCGTTTTTCATCGACAAAAAAAGGAAGTTGTTGACGACCTACGATGCGATCGGTATCGAATGGTGGTTTATCGTTAAAAAATAATAGGTTATGAAAGAAAAAGCAGAGAGGGCGATTCTCTGCTTTTTCTTTTTTTTGTCAAAAAAAGAAACTTTTGTTTTTATTTCGCACGAAAGAGTGCAAAAACCTGTTACATCGGTTTGAAGACCAATCATTGAAAAAACGGTAGTTTATCTGTATTAGCAGAGCAGGTCCAATCTGTTTCGATTTTATTGTTTTGTTATTTAATGATTGGGTGTCTTATTTTAAAACTTAATATAATAGCCATTATGATTCAAAAAAAGAAAACATTATATTGAATTGTGGTTATTCTTAATTTATAATAAAAAAGAATCGAGATTCGATGGACTCTGGACGCAGAGGTTGTTTGTTGTTTTAATGTATGCGGTTTCTTTTGGTGGTGAGCAGTAACGGGAAGACAAGGAGTAGATGTGATGAAAAAAAAGGGGATACAGCGGTATTTTGCTCAATGGGATCTTCAGCTTATGGTGCTGCCGGCGATCTTACTGGTAGGTATCTTTAGTTATATCCCAATGTACGGGATTTTGATGGCGTTTCAACAGTACAATATTTTTGAGGGAATGGCAGGAAGCCCTTGGATCGGTTTTGACAATTTTCGTCGCTTTTTTAGTGAACCACGCTTTTGGGAAATCTTACGCAATACCATTATGATCAGTGTGTTAAAGATCGTCATTTGTTTCCCGGCACCGATTTTGCTGGCATTGATGCTTAACGAAGTCAAGAATGTTGCCTTCAAGCGTGTGGTGCAGACGATTACTTATCTCCCACACTTTTTATCATGGGTGATCGTGGCAGGGTTTACGATGTCGATTTTATCGATGGATAACGGTAGCTTAAATATTGCTTTGGAGAGTTTAAACCTGATCGATGAACCAATCAACTTTTTATCGATCCCCCGTTATTTCTGGACGATCATCGTTACGACAAATCTTTGGAAATCGATTGGCTTTGGCTCGATCGTCTATATGGCAGCCATTGCTGGGATCGATCCGCAGTTGTATGAAGCAGCATCCTTAGATGGTGCGACAAAATTTCAGCAAGTTTTTTTGATCACGTTGCCTTCGATCATTCCAATCATTACGATCTTCTTGATCTTAGAAATCGGCAACTTGTTAAATGCGGGCTTTGAAGATTTGCTTTTACTGGGGAGCAATCCAGCTCTTAGGAATGTGGCGGATGTCATTGATACCTATGTGTATCGGGTAGGGATCAGCAATTCTCAATATTCATATGCAACAGCTGTTGGTTTGTTCAAAGCAGTCATTAGTGTCACGCTTTTGAGCGGAGCAAACTTTTTCGCACGCAAAGTCGGTCACAGTCTATGGTGAGTAGCAGAGGAGGAAATGAGCAATGAGGAAAAATTGGGGCGACCAAGCGATGATGGTGTTCATCTATGTATTTTTGATAACGCTTGCATTTCTAACGTTTTATCCTTTCTGGAATTCGCTGGTGATTTCCTTTAATTCTGGTCGTGATACGGTAACTGGCGGCATCACTTTTTGGCCAAGAGAATTTACGTTGGAGAACTATCAAATCGTCTTTCAAGACCAGCGCTTGATGAATGCCTTTTTCATCAGTGTCTTGCGGACCGTGATCGGGACATTTTCATCAATCATGCTGACAGCGATGGCGGCTTATGGGATGTCAAAAAGAGAATTGATTGGTCGGAAATACATTACGATCTTCTTCATCCTCACGATGTTCTTCAGTGGCGGCTTGATCCCAACCTTCTTAGTGGTACGTTCACTAGGATTAATGGATTCTTTTTGGGTAATGATCATTCCTGGATTGATCAGTGTTTGGAATATGATCATCTTCCGAACGTTTTTCCAGCAACTGCCGAAAGGGTTGGAAGATTCAGCGAAAATTGATGGTTGCGGGTATTGGGGGACATTTTTCCGGATCATTTTGCCACTATCAGGTCCAGTTATTGCCACACTCTCGCTGTTTACCGCAGTTGGACACTGGAATGATTGGTTTATGCCAAGTATCTACATCACTTCGGATCATCTGATTCCCTTGCAGACGTTTTTGCAGCGAGTCTTGAATTCGAACACGGTGAGTTCGCAAATGAGTCAAATCGATTCTGGCTCAGCTGCTCGTTTGGCAGATATGACTGGTGTTACCGGAAAATCCTTATCAATGGCAATCATGATGGTGGCGACTTTGCCGATCGTAATGGTTTATCCGTTTGTTCAAAAGTATTTTGTAAAAGGTGTTTTGATTGGTTCATTGAAAGATTAGCATAGCAGGTGGCCCCTTTTGATAGAAGGGGAGAGCAGTAAGAGTTGAAAGGGGATAAAAGAATGAAAGCAAGGCTATTAAAAGGAGTACTGTCAGTGACTGCAATGAGTCTTTTGCTGGCAGCTTGCGGCAACGAGTCCGGAACAAGAGAAAGTGATGCAGCGGCACCGAGCGAACGTGACAGCTCGGAAGTATTTGAGCTTGGTAGTGAACCGCTGGAAATCACGATGTTTGGTAATTATGATTGGTATACGATGGATCGTTGGGGAGATGATCCAGCAACTGCTGCCATCAAAGAACTGACCAATGTAGATATCCGGGCGATCGACGGCGGCGGGAATGCAGCACAGCGGCTAAGTACAATGATCGCCGGTGATGATCTGCCTGATTTTATCTGGCTTGATCGTGGGTCAGATGTGGAACGGTTGCGAGAAGCGGGGGCCTTAGTACCGTTTGATGATTACTTGGATAAATACCCGAACTTGAAAGAATGGGCCGGCGAAGAAATCCTCAACATGTTGCGTTCAGAAGATGGTAAGCTTTATCAATTTCCAAACTGGTATAGCTCTGAGCCTTTTGGCAATGCGGGTTATGTCGTCAATAAAGAGATTCATGATGCTTTAGGAGCGCCAGAATTGAAAACAACCGATGATCTTTATGAGTATTTGAAAGAAGTTCAAACAGAGTTTCCTGATATCATTCCATTTGAAACAGATGTCAGCGGACAAGGGATCAATGTCTTGTACTCCGCCTTTGCGGAAGGGCGTTCACCAGCAGATATCCGCATTCGGGCTGTCCCTCAAGGCGATGCTTTGACCTCGATCTTTGCCAATGAAAACTACGTAGAATCGATTGAATATGCGTCAAGATTGTACCGTGAGCGCTTAATGACCCAAGATACCTTAACGCAAGATGCAGATATGGTGGCAGAAAAAGTAACCAGCGGTCGTGTAGCAGTTTATGCTGCTGCCAGTCCATCGAATCATGCCCGCGATGCCCACTACATCTTGCAAGAGCAAAACCCGGATGCGGGGTATTTCTATATCGAACCAATTGCTAAACCAGGACTGGATCCTGACAATATCTTCCCAGGTTCCTATGAAATGCTAGGGTGGAATGTCAGTGTCATCACTAGAAATGCAGAAGACCCAGAAAAAGTCTTTGCCTTCTTAGATTGGTTAACAGGGCCATTGGGTCAGTCGATCCTGATGTTTGGACCAGAAGGGCAGTATTGGGATGGCTTCGATGAAGAAGGTTATACAAAGTTCACAGATGCCTACGCAGAAGATGCTGCCGGCGTTTCAGAAATCGAGCAAGCAACATCAAGTTTCCAATGGAACGGCAACTCCGCCTTTTTAGACAATACTAAAACAAAATTTGAATTAAATCTTCCCGAAGATCAAATGAACTGGGCAACGAAATGGCAGCATGCCATTACTTGGGACACGCAAAAAGATGACACAGAATTTGCGGCGATCAACCCGATGCCAGACTCACCAGAAGGAATTATTCAGCAACGGATCAATGATATTTTTGAAGAAGCCAATGCTTCAGCGATCTTTGCTGATAGCGATGAAGAAGTGCGAGCGATCTTTGCTGAGGCAGAAGAACAAGCGCAAGCAGCCGGTTATCAAGAATTGCTGGATTATCAAACAGCGAAATGGCAGCAAAATCTACAAAACTTAGCCCGCTAGAGGACAAATCAGCTGAGTAGAGAAAGGAGCCGGACTGATGGGAAATGAACGATGGTATCGTTGGTATGGTGCCAGTCAAGCGATAGCTAGTATGTTGCTTGTGAATGGCTACTGGTTGCTGTTCAATCTGCCCGTTCTATTGCTAGCTTTGGGGCTGATTTTCCCCAGCTCTCCTCGTCAGTTTCTTTTCTCTTTGATTGGTTTGATCATTAGTTTTCCTAGCATTCTTTTGCCAGCGACCTTTGCTTTATTTGGCGTCATGCGGCGCTGGTTGTACTATCAAGAACCACGACAGGCCATCGGAGGGACCTTTTGGCGGCTCTATCAGGAAAATTATCGGCGCAGTGTTGCCGCAGGCCTCTTTTTCGGTAGTCTCGCTTTGCTGCTGTTAGGCTCTTTTCGGCAAATCGATTCCTTTCAGCTGCCCTTATTGGCTGTCGGCTATTTGTTTTTAAGTATCATCTTGCTCCTGTGGTTACTGTATTTTATCTGCGACAGTGTGCATTTGGCGGCACCCTTGCGGACTGCGTTGATCAAAAGCTTTTTCATCATCTTTTGGGCACCGTTCCAGACGCTGATGTTGCTAGGAATGTTGAGTGGACTCGCTTTACTGCTTGTCTTGATCCATCCCTTACTCGCTGGATTGATCGTAGGAGGACTAGGCAGCCAATGTGCTTGTTACAGTTATTTGAGAATTATTCAAAAGGCGCAAGCAAAAGCTGCACCAGCCGATGAGTAATCTATGTAATACTGATTAGAAAAAAATCTGAAAACTATCCTTAATGGGTAGTTTTTTTCATTGGCGAAAAGTGCTAAAGTTAGAAGCAAGACAAGCCTGAAAGGAGCGAGTATGGAACGATGACAATGTACCCAGAAACAGTACAGCTCATACAAGAAAAAATGCCGACCGTTTTCCCGGGAGCGGTGCTGCGTTTTATCGCCGGGGAAACCCAAGAGACCCATGTATTCGGGCAGGCAGCGCTTCTTCCGAAAACCGAACCTATGACGAAAGAGCATTTGTTTGATTTAGCCTCATTGACGAAAGTCATTTGTACAACCACCGTCCTGCTAAGACTTTGGGATCAAGGGGAAATCGAGATGGAGGTACCGCTTACTCGTTGGTTGCCAGCGTTTAAAGACGATCGGGTAACGATCAAGCACTTGCTGACGCATACGGCAGCCATCAACACGTGGATTCCTCATCGAGACCAGTTGGGTGCTGCTGCCTTGCGTAAGGCGTATTTGCAGCTTGAAAGCAGTGATACGATCGGTCAAACGGTCAACTACACGGATACTGGTACGATTTTGCTGGGCTTTTTATTGGAGGAGCTGTATCAAAAACCAGTGACCAAGATTTTTCAAGAAGAAGTCTTGACGCCTTTAGGCATGAAGAACAGCGGCTTTCCGCCTTTTCCTCCTTCACAGCTGCCATTGATCGTGCCTACCCAGCAGCAGCCAGACGGCAGTATCCTTAGAGGAATCACCCATGACCCAAAAGCACGAGTGCTGGGAAACCATGCCGGCAACGCCGGGTTGTTTTCTACCGTGGATGATTTGACGCTGTTCGTTCAACTGTTACTGGCAAATGGTCAGCAGCAAGGGGCGCCGTTTTTCTCAGAAAAAGTGATGCAGGCGCTGGCTCAGAGGCAGACGCCTGAAAGCACAAAGCCCCGCACCTATGGCTGGGACTTATTGGGTGCGCCGTACCAATTATTTCATACAGGCTATACAGGCACGTTTCTCGCAGTAGATATCCCTAACAAAAAAGCGTTTATTTTCTTATCGAATCGGGTCCATCCAGTGGATCATCGAGAAAGCTACTTGGGTCATCGTGACGAAATCCTGCAATGTTACTTAAAAGAATCTGCCGAATAAGCGGATTCATGCTATAATATGCACGAACAACTAGAGAGGGGAACAATTATGGAACCATTGTTTATGAAACCTGTTTTTCAAGAAAAAATTTGGGGCGGCAGTCGCCTGCATTCTGTTTTTGGTTTTGATTTACCGAGTGACAAAATCGGTGAAGATTGGGCGATCAGTGCGCATCCTCATGGGGTGAGCGTCATTGAAAATGGTCCGTTTAAAGGCAAAACATTGGCGGATCTTTGGCAAGACCATCAAGAACTGTTTGGACATTCAGACGAACCAGTCTTTCCATTATTAATTAAAATTCTAGATGCGGAAGATGATCTATCCGTTCAGGTCCATCCTGATGACACGTATGGGCTAGCCCATGAAGGGGAATTAGGGAAAACGGAATGCTGGTACATTATTGATGCCGAACCAGGTGCGGAAATCATTTATGGCCACCACGCACAAACCAAAGAAGAACTTGCGGAAATGATCGAAGCGGGTCGTTGGGATGATTTGTTAACAAAAGTCCCTGTGAAAAAAGGCGATTTCTTCTACGTGCCAAGTGGAACGATCCATGCCATTGGGAAAGGGATCATGATCTTAGAAACCCAACAAAGCTCGGATACGACTTATCGGGTGTACGACTATGATCGTACTGATGATCAAGGACAAACACGGGAGCTGCATATCCAACAATCAATCGATGTGACGACGATTCCTGCACGGACGCCAGAATTATCGATCCGTGAAGTCAAACAAGGACAATCAGCAGTCGTTACCTATCTTGAAACGCCATTTTTCAATGTGTATGAATGGGAAGTACGTGGGAAATTATCGTTGGCACAAAAGGCCGATTATACCTTGATGACCGTGATCGATGGGTATGGGCATTTGATGATCGACGGTCATTCCTATGAACTCAAAATGGGCACTAGCTGCATTTTGCCAAATCCGATCAAGAAATGGGAATTGGTTGGTGAATTGACTGTCATTGCCTCTGAACCTGGAAAAAAAAAACGATCAGTAAGTGACGTGAGCCGCACAAGCAAAACAGCACACGTTCCTGATTTTTCGTAAGGCTGAACGCGTTCAGCTACCTGTCATCATTGGCGATTTTTCCGCTTTTGACTGACAGGTTTTTTCGTATGGACACTCACGATAGACGTCTGAGGAAGATTTGTTATAATGGCAGTAATGAAGGATAGGTGAAAAGAATGGTTTACTTAGATCATGCAGCAACGACACCGCTGCACCCAGAAGTGATCAAAGTGATGAGTGAGACGATGCAGACATTTTTTGGCAATCCATCAAGCATTCATCATTATGGTCGAGATGCCCACACTCAATTAGAATTGGCTCGTCAAGCGATCGCTCAGCAGCTAGGGGTCAAGGAACATGAGATCATTTTTAACAGTGGAGGTACCGAAAGTGATAATACAGCGATCATCGGTACAGCCCTTAGCAAACAAGCACAAGGCAAACATATCATTACGACCCAGATCGAACATCCGGCGGTCATTGAGAGTATGCGCTATTTAGAAGGCTTAGGCTTTGAGGTGACCTATTTGCCCGTAGATCAAAAGGGGCAATTGGCCGTCAGTGAAGTTGAGGCTGCCTTACGTCCCGATACGATTTTAGTATCCATAATGACGGCAAACAATGAAACGGGCAATTTGTTGCCGATTGCAGAAATTGGCGCCCTTTTACGGGAGCATCCCGCCGTTTTTCATACCGATGCCGTGCAAGCTTATGGCAAAATCCCGCTTGAAATCAATGAAAATAGCATTGATCTCCTAAGCATTTCGGCTCACAAAATCAACGGACCAAAAGGGATCGGCTTTTTGTATAAACGAGATGGTTTGTCGCTACCTTCGCTACTCCATGGTGGCGAACAAGAAGAAAAACGGCGAGCAGGGACGGAAAACTTGGCAGCCATCATGGGAATGGCCAAAGCAGCTTCTTTGCATACCCCCGAAGCGCAGCAAGCAGCGGCAGAACAATATCAAACGTTTGCCGATGTACTGATGGATACCTTAGCAGCACAAGGCGTCGATGTTCAGTTGAATGGCGATCCAGCACACAAATTGCCGCATATTTTGAATCTACGTTTCCCAGGTGTCAGCAGTGACTTGCTGCTGATGAAATTGGATTTAAAAGGGGCCGCCATCTCCACGGGCAGCGCTTGTACGGCGGGCAATGTAGAACCCTCCCATGTGCTCGAAGCGATGGTGGGCAAAGAGCATCCAGCTATCCGGGAATCGGTCAGAGTCAGCTTTGGCTATGGCAACACATTGGCGGAAATCGAAGCATTTGCTCAGCTATTAGCAGAAACTGTCTTAGCAACGAAAAAGTAGGAGAACAGCTAGCAATCTCGCTGAAAACTATTTATAATGAAAGAAATGATGTTAAAGAGGTGAAGAACATGGCATTTGAAACAACAGCAACCGTTTTAGGCGCAGCAACCCAATACCGCATTGCTCCTGAAGCAAAAAAATATACGTTGCGGGATAATGGCTTTACAGAAACGAACGGCGGCAACTTCCAATTGATTCGCGGCCTTGAAGCAACACCCCAAAGCAAAGAAGGCTTTAAATTAAAAATCACTGTTGCAAAAGATCTGCAAACCTTCAAGATGTCCATCACGACAGCCAATGGGTTAAAAGCAGTCAATATTTTCAAAGATGAACAGCACAAAATGCTGCAAGAAAAATTTTACTTTTTAATGGATGGTTTTATCAGCCGCGGGTTGTTTGTCAAAGCGTAAGCTTTTGTCAAAAGCAGCTATACCGTTCAAAGGGCAAGAAGTGTGTCACTCCGCCAATCAGGCATGGGATTGATACACTTCTTTTGTATCTTTGGCGGTTTCTTTTTATACTATAGAAAACAAACCCTAGGTGTTCGCAGGAACAGGATGAGTTAAGACGAGAAAGAGGGAATCAAGATGAAACGAACCTTAAACAAGCAATCAGTGCTAGCCGTCGGCATGGGGACTTGGCATATGGGGGATGACCCTGCCAAGGAAAAAGCCGAGATCGATGCGTTGCAAGCGGGCATCAAAGCTGGAGCGGCTGTCATCGATACCGCAGAAATGTACGGCGAGGGAAACGCAGAAACGCTAGTTGGCAAGGCGATCCAACCCTTTACCCGAGGGAATCTTTATTTGATTTCAAAAGTTTATCCCTGGAATGCCTCCGCCGATGAATTGCCAAAAGCTTTAGACCGCAGCTTAGCGCGTTTAGGCACCGACTATCTTGATCTGTATCTGCTGCACTGGCGAGGAGATGTGCCGTTAGCAGAAACAGTTGACGCACTAGAAGCTGCCAAAGCCTCTGGAAAGATTCGTGCATGGGGCGTCTCTAATTTTGACGTGGCAGATATGGAGGAGCTGTTGCGGTTAGAAAACGGCGATCAATGTGCCGCCAACCAAGTACTCTATAATTTAGGTGCCCGGGGGATCGAATACGATCTTTTGCCTTGGCAGGCAGAGGCTGAGATTCCGGTGATTGCCTACTCACCCATTGCTCAAGGCGATCGGCTAGGGCACCACTTCAAAAATGATGAAGTCTTGAAAGAGCTGGCAGAAGCCAAAGGCTGCACGATCTTTCAGCTGCTTTTGGCATGGACCCTTCGACAACCCCACGTCTTAGCGATCCCCCAAACCAGTGACTCGCTGCATATGCTGCAGAACATTGAAGCTGCCAAAATCATTTTTTCCAAAAGCGAATTGGCAGCAATCGATGCGCGTTTTCCTGCACCGACGAAAAAGCAGCCGTTAGCGATGATTTGAAGACCCTAATCACAGAAAAAAGCAGTAAAGTAAGGAGCGACTATGAAATTTTTTACGTCTGATACCCACTATTTTCATGCAGCCTTGCTCGGGGACAATGACTTTGCCCCACGCCCCTTTGAGACAGTGACACAAATGCATGAAACGATGATCGCCAGCTGGAATGAGGTGGTTGCGGATAAAGATGTCGTTTATCATTTAGGGGATGTCGCGATGCACCCTGATTACGAAGCGGGCTTTCCAGAAATTGCGGCACTGTTAGCACAGCTGCAGGGCAAAATCGTTTTTATCAAAGGCAATCATGATACCCGGGCTTTCTTTGCGTACTTGCGCAAGCATGATCCTGGTTGTTTGGGAGCCCAAAAGTATGCGTTTGAAGATGTTGGTGTCTTGCTGAAGTTTGCTCATCAGCAACTTATACTGACCCATTATCCTATGCTGCTGGGGATCACCAAAAACAGCCGCAATCTGCATGGGCATATCCATCATCACAGTGTTCCAATTGCTGAGAATCTCAACGTAGGAGTCGATGCGCCGGAATTGGCGTTTCTGCCGCAGCCGCGTCCCTTCGGTCGACCAGTTTCCGAAAATGAACTGGCGGTGCTGTATCATGCAAAACAACAAGAACTTGCCAAGCTAGCTCGTTAACAGATAACAAGAAAAGCAAGCATCCAAACAGATTCGGGTGGCTTGCTTTTTTTGTGATGACTTTGACAGCAAGCTTTGATTAAGGAAATTTTTTTGATAAAAATAAACTTTATATGTAAAAAATAATCGATTCCAAGAGTTATTATTTGATGGATATTTAAGAAATGTGTATGCTTTAAGTAGAAAGCAGTAAAGGAGGTTGCCAATGCGTAAGATTTCTAAAGTGATTTTTATCATCGGATTACTTTTACTCTTACTTGTCTTTTATTTTGGGATCATCGCCAATCAGCAAGCGGCTTCATTGCCTGTTTACTTGATTCCTTTGGATGAATATCCTTGGGTCGGATCTTCCATGAGTATGCTGCTCTTTTGGTTATCTGTTGGCTTTGCCATTTTTACCGTGATCGCGCTCTTTGTCGTTTTGTTTTATCCAAAACGTTCGGACCGCTTGATCATTTCCCATAAGACAGGCGATTTAGTGATTCAGAAGAAGGCCTTAGAGCATTTTGTGCTCGAGCGGGTGAAACAAGCAGATTTCATCCATCAGCCATCGGTAAAAATCAAAATCGTCAAGAATAAAGTAGCGGTAAAAATCGATGGAGAAATGAAACAAACAGCAGCCATCCCGCAAAAACAAGAAGCTTTGGTTGGTGAGATCAGCAGCAGTCTGCAGCAGCTTTTCGGTATCGAAAGCAATATCCAAACGGAAGTTGTTTTAAAAGATACGCAAGAAACGCCAGCAGCCCATGACCAACCGCGTGTAGTTTAGGAGGAACAGGTATGAGTGAATGGTTCTACCACTATAAGATCCCGCTTATCTTTGCAGGTTTCGGTTTGATCCTAGCGATCCTGTTTCTAACGATCGGCTTTTTGAAAACCATACTGCTGGTGCTATTTACGGCACTAGGTACGTATCTGGGATTTTATCTCAAAGAAGTCGGATTCTTTGAACAATTTCAAAGACCGCGCCGTTAACTTTGGTAACATTATTAGTTTAATTTATATCAAGATTATAGTAGGAGGAATGTACGATGGAAAACCAAACAAAACCAACAACAGGTGTTAAAGGAGAATTAACTTACGAAGATAAAGTGATTCAAAAAATCGTAGGCATTGCATTAGAATCTGTAGACGGACTCTTAACAGTCGATGGCGGTTTCTTCTCAAATATTGCAGGTAAATTAGTCAACACCGATGATGTGACTTCAGGGATCAATGTTGAAGTTGGGAAAAAACAAGTGGCAGTCGATCTTGATATCGTTGCAGAATATGGCAGCGACATGACCACGATCTACGACCAAATCAAAGAGGTTGTTTCAACACAAGTCAACAAAATGACGAATTTAGAAGTCATCGAAGTAAACGTGAATGTAGCAGATGTCAAAACACGTGAACAATTCGAAAAAGACTCTGAAACAGTTCAAGACAAAGTAAGCAGTGCGGCAGAAACAACTGGCGACTTTGCGTCAAAACAAACACGTAAAGCCAAAGGTGCCTTCAACCGGACAACGACGCGTATTCAAGAAAACAACGAACCACGCGTTCAATAATAGCAAGATCAGCAAAAGACTAGCTTCGGCTAGTCTTTTTTTGTCCCACAAAAGGTGTATTTTTGCAGCTTCAGCCGATCAGAACATCAAAGCCAAAAGCTCCAATAATGGATTCCTTCTGCTTGAAAGACATCGTTAGGATAGCTTTTCTCATAATGGGCTTTTTCGGGGGAATCATTAGGATCGAATACTTGGATATTTCCTTCTTTGTTCAAAGCCAATACCATGATATGTCCGGATGTCGTAAAGGTTCCTGCTTGAACCGAGACCACAACGGGGATGCCTTGTGTCATTTTCTCATAGGCAGCCTCAAATGAATCCCCTAAATCGGCAAATTGGTAACCAAAAGCTTCGGCAAATTGAGGAAAGATTTGCCAACTGGTTCCTTGTTTGGGAAGATAAAATTGATCGCCAGCCCACTTTAATAGTTTGTCAGGATTCGGCGGATGATCCGTCCAAAAAGCATCGATCATGGCTAAAGAAGCAATAGCGCACCCGTTTGCCGCAAACGTATTTTGCTCTTCTCCATATCCATACGGGTTATTGCCCCAGCGTTGATCGGTTTGTACAATCAACGGCACTTGCTGCGTGTCTGCCATCGCTTGTTGAATCGCTTGATTGGCTTGGCGAGTGAACTGTTTTGAGACAAGCGCTGTCTGATCAAACGTAGCATCCCTGACCTGATCAATCACGTAATGAATGACAAACACACCACCGATGAGAAAAAGCAGCAGTGCAAGGCTCTTCTTTTTCTTCCCATCGTTTCTCCTAGTTTTTGATGTCCTTGTGTGCGATCGCATGAAATGCCCCTCCTCGTAAAGTAGTATCTAAGAGAAGTATAGTCTTTTTCTAATAAGAGCATTTCTGCATTTCCTGAAGAATTTCATACGATTTTATGACAACCACCATTTGAAAAGTAAGTTGTTGCTGTTTGAACAGCTGTCGATGACAGACACAAAAGCAGCACTTCCTCTATTTGGCTGAGTAGGTGGAATAACGAACAGTTACTTCTCTCCAGATGTCTTTTCTAAAAAAGGAATTTTTAAGAAAAGACAGTAAACAGTGAAGTTTTTTGTGTTTTGTTGTATAATGCAAATTACTGAAAAGTTGCGACCTTCAAATCGTAGATGATTTCAGAATCTATAATTGAAATGATGGTGAAACAATCATGTCTAACGAAAACACCCGTGTGGTGGTTGGAATGAGTGGCGGGGTAGACTCGTCAGTAACAGCACTTTTGCTGAAAGAACAAGGGTATGATGTTGTCGGGATCTTTATGAAAAATTGGGATGATACCGATGAAAACGGTGTTTGTACCGCAACAGAAGACTACAAAGACGTAGCCAAAGTGGCTGCGCAAATCGGGATTCCTTATTATTCAGTGAATTTCGAAAAAGAATATTGGGACCGTGTATTTGAATATTTCCTTGCAGAATACCGTGCCGGACGGACACCTAATCCAGATGTCATGTGTAACAAGGAAATCAAGTTCAAAGCCTTCTTGGATTATGCGATGGATCTTGGTGCCGATTATGTAGCCACTGGCCATTATGCACAAGTGACCGTTGATGAGAACGGCGTGACCCATATGTTGCGAGGCGTGGATAACAACAAAGATCAAACGTATTTCTTAAGCCAATTGTCACAAGAACAATTGAGCAAAACCATGTTCCCACTAGGCGGTATGGAAAAATCAGAAGTACGAGCGATCGCTGAACGGGCCGGTCTAGCAACAGCCAAGAAAAAAGATTCCACTGGTGTTTGCTTTATCGGAGAAAAGAATTTCAAACAATTTTTGAGTAATTACTTGCCAGCGAAAAAAGGCAACATGGTTACATTAGATGGCGAAGTCAAAGGACAACACGATGGCTTGATGTACTACACCATCGGACAACGTCAAGGCTTAGGCATTGGCGGCGGCGGTGCCACTCAAGAACCATGGTTTGTAGTTGGAAAAGACTTAGCAACCAACACTTTGTATGTGGGGCAAGGATTCCATCACCCCGCATTGTATGCAGATCGCTTGGAAGCAAGCCAAATCCACTTTACCACAGACCAAGATCGCGGAACGGAATTTTCATGCACAGCAAAATTCCGCTACCGTCAACAAGATGTACCGGTAACGGTGCGTCTATTAGAGGGAGATCGGGCAGAAGTGATTTTTGACGAACCAGTACGCGCCATCACTCCTGGACAAGCAGTCGTTTTTTATGACGGCATGGAATGCTTGGGCGGCGGTTTGATCGATGCAGCCTACAAAGAAGCCAAAGAATTACAATATGTTTAACCACTAACACAATCAGCCCTAGCTAAGAACACTGAACCAATCAGTTGCACTTAGCTAGGGCTTTTTATAAATCAATTCGAAAATCCGATTGGAGCGAACGCTTTCTATTTCAAAAATTTAGTCAAAATATGCTATAATTTAGTCAGAAAATGAATGTTTTTGATGTATTGGCATTTTTAAAAGAAGGAGGGAGGATCATGAATCGTACCAAAGCCAATCTCATGAAATGGGGGCTTGTCGTTAGTGTCGTAGGGGTGGTGATGCTTCATCAGACTCAGGTCATTTCAAGTCAAATCAACCATCTTGCCTTAGCCGTACTATTGGGTTTAGTCGGGTATTTGCTTGTTTTTAAAAAGTTCTACTTCTTGTCCTCTCAGATTGCGGGGCATTCCGATCAGTATAATCAAGCAGAAGTCAAGTGGGGCAAAATTGCGGGGGGGTGTCGCCTTCTTTATTGCGCTGATCAATTTGATTTTGGTCTTTGTGTGAGTGCGACGGAAAAAAGCCACCAAAAGAAATCTTTGACGGAAACTGGGTTGCTTTGCTCATGATCGATCATCAAATTCGGCTTGGTGTGCTTGAAAAAAGCGGTAATACTGCTGGACACTAGCTAACTGCGTCCACTTCCGAACATCGACGGGCGTTTGATCCAAATCATAGATTTTGGCTTCCTTTAAAGACAAAACGAAAGGACTATGGGTAGCAATAATGAACTGACACTGTTCATAGCGAACAAAATCTTCCAGTAACTGCACCAGTTCCAGTTGACGCTCAGCAGAAAGAGAATTTTCTGGTTCATCTAATAAGTAAAGGCTGTTGGGACGAATCTTTTCTTGAAAGAAGCGAAAGGCACTTTCGCCATTGGAATATTCTCGGACATTGTCGATCAAGTGCTTGCGGGTGAATTTGGACTGTGTGTTGGATCGTGCAAGATTGATTTTCTTCAATTCATGGTAGTCGTCAAAACCTGTGAAACGAAAGTCCGCATACTTTGCTTGGTAGTATTCTTGAAACACTTCTTCTCGGCGATGATCGATCCCTTGATTTAAGTTTCGAATACCCAGCATGAAGTCAAAGACGTCATCGCTGGTCAAAAGCACTTTTTCTTGCGGTTCGTCGTTGCTACGAGCAGAACAGTAGGATAGATAGTCCTCGAAAAAATTCGACCGATTATACGCAGCAAAGCGCTGCGCGTGGATCTTTTCGGCAATCACGTTCAATGCAGTGGTTTTGCCAGAACCATTGCCGCCATATAAAATCGTGATTGGTTCAAAATCGATCTGTTGAAAACGGCGGGCACTGAGAATCTGAAAAGGGTAGTAAGAATCATAGACAGTCCGTTGGATAGAAAGGAAAAAATCAAACTCGGTTTCTTGATCGGGAAAAGTGATTTGTTCGAGATACATGGGGCACCTCCTAGCAGTTTCGTGGTTGCCATTATTGTAGCATATCCATCACAGATAAAAATTTTTTTGCGAGGTTAAAATAAATCTTGTTTGCTATTTTTTTAATCTTTTACTGTTATATTCACAACAGGAAACTTCTGTGCTAGACTATAAGGGCATAGAAATGATGTAATCTTAAGCAACTGATAAAACGTACAAAAAAACGAAGGTTTAATGAATTCTTTAAGCGATGTTTAAATGCTGAAACTTATTCCTTGCAAGTTTAAGTAAAAGTGACTAATATGAGGAAGGAATCGTGAAAGGAGCAATGGAATGTATCAAGTAGTAGTCATGTATGGGGACAATGAACCGTGGTGGTTTTTTGAGGGATGGCAGTCAGATATTCAAGAGGCGTTCACATTTGCAACTTTCAGCGAGGCGCAGTCATTTTATGAACAAAAATGGCAAGAAATCAGAGAAGAGTATTCGTACATAAATGCAAAATCAAACTTTATGACGGCTTTTTGGAATGAAGAAGACGAACGCTGGTGCGAAGAATGCGACGATTACCTCCAACAATATATTGGACTGGCATTGCTTAAAGAATATCAGCAAGTCGTCGATGAAAGCAGGAAAGATTTTTATGAAACAACTAATTCTAGCGGAAAAGCCAAGCGTTGCCAAAGACCTCAGCAAAGTTTTGGGCTGTGAGCAAAAACATAAAAATTATTACGAAGGACCCAAGGCGATCGTTACTTGGGCCCTTGGTCATTTATTGGGCTTGAAAATGCCTGAAGATCTAAATAAAGACTGGGCATCATGGCAGATGGAAACATTACCGATGATCCCGAAGTCCATCGGGATCAAACCGTTGCCAAAAACCGGTCATCAACTAAAAGCCATCAAACAATTGGCTCAAAGAAAAGATGTTGGGGAAGTTGTGATCGCTACCGATGCGGGAAGAGAAGGGGAGCTAGTTGCTCGCTGGATTTTGGAGTGGGTTCGTTTTGACAAACCAGTCAAACGTTTGTGGATTTCTTCGCAAACCCCTAAAGCCATCAAAGAAGGCTTTGCAAAATTGCAGTCAGCCAAGCACTACGACAATCTTTACTACTCCGCCCTTGCGCGGGCAAAAGCCGACTGGCTGGTAGGGTTGAATGTCACGCGGGCATTGACGGTCAAATATCAAGACAATCTTAGTGCGGGTCGGGTCCAAACCCCTACCTTAGCTTTGGTGCGCAGTCAGGAAATGCAAATCGAAAGTTTCCGTCCGCAAACCTATCATGTAATTACCCTAAACGTAGGCGATGCCAAGGCCCGTCTGCAGCAAAAAAATCCCTATCAACTAAAAGAACGTAGCGATGCCGAAGCATTGGTCAAGCAAATGAGCCAACAAAATGGTCGCGTGACAGCGATCGAAGAAAAGGTCAAAACAGAAAGTGCACCACTGCCCTACGATTTGACCGAGATCCAACGAGAAGCCAATCAGCGTTATGGGTTTTCAGCCAAGAAGACCTTGTCGCTTGTTCAAAGCTTGTATGAAACCCACAAGATCGTCACTTATCCAAGGACGGATTCCAAGTATTTGACCAATGATATGAAGGCAACCATGAAGGAACGCCTGCAGGCAGTTGCGGATTTTGCCCCAGAAGTCAAAGGATACTTGAAAAATGGTGGACAAGTGGTGCAGCAAGCTGTCTTCAATGATAAAAAAGTTACCGATCACCATGCCTTATTGCCAACGGAACAGCGGGCACGGTATGAAAAATTAACTACCGATGAACAACGGATCTATCAAATGATCGTTAGTCGTTTCTTGATGCTCTTTGCGAAACCCCATAAAAAGCAGCAGCAGAAAGTGACCGTGACCTTTGGTTCAGAAACCTTTGTATTCAACCGCAATACCGTGTTAGAAGCGGGATGGAAAACGACTTCTGAAGAAGAAACCAGTGATGTGGCTTGGCAAAAAGGCAGTACCGTCAAGCCTGAGTTCACCATCAAAAAAGAGTTGACCACTCCACCGAAACCGTTGAATGAAGGAACTCTTTTAGGCAAAATGGAAAAACACAGTCTTGGTACGCCGGCAACCCGTGCGGAGATCATTGAAAAGCTGATCAAATCTGAGCTGATGGAGCGGACCCCAAGCGGCTTGCAAGTATCGCCAAAAGGCAAGCAGCTGTTAGTCTTAGTCAATCCATCCTTGGTGACACCAGAATTGACGGAAAAATGGGAGAAGGAACTGGAAGCCATTGCGAAAGGCACCTATTCTGCCCAAACCTTCCTCGCACAAATCGAAGCAGACACCAAACAACTGGTCAAAGAAATCAAGCAAAGCGAAAGCAAGTACCAAGATTTCTCATTGACCCAAAAACGTTGTCCCGAATGCGGCGAACCATTGCGGGAGAAGAATACCCGTGATGGCAAGATCTATGTTTGCTCCAGTGGCACCTGCAAGTACCGTCGTCGGAAAGACCCGAAAGTTTCAAACCGACGCTGCCCGCAATGCCACCGAAAGATGGAGATCATCGAAGGCAAAAACGGCGCCTATTTCCGCTGTAAATTCGATGGGACCACCGAAAAAATGGCGGATAAAAAAGAGCGCAGCAAAAAGCTGTCGAAACACGAAGAACGCCGCTTGATGAACAAAATCAATCAAGAAGAACCGCAAGAAAGCCCATTAGCAGCTGCTTTAAAAGCTGCGATGGAGAAGAAATAACTGAATGAGGTAGAAAATGAAAAAGAGTGAGGACGATTTTGCTGTCCTTCACTCTTTTTTTGCATCCATCCATTCACTCATCTAGGCATTTTTTTGACGGTATTCTTTCGGTGAGATTTTTTCTTTCTTTTTGAACAAAAAGGAAAAATAATTTGGGTCATTGTAGCCAACATCAAAGGCGATCTCAGATAGCCGCAGATTGGTCGTTAACAGCAGTTCCTTAGCTAAGGTCAACCGTTGCTCGGTCAAGTATTCGATAAACGTAGAATCAGTGGCTTGCGAGAAGATGGTGCTAAAATGTGCTGGACTCAAATGAACTTTTTCAGCAACTACATTTAAGGAAATATTGGGATCAGAAAAGTGCTCACTGATAAAGGCTTTGGCTTGATTGATGACGCTTTGATATTTCGCCATTGCAGGATTGATGGGTTGTTTAGTCAATAATGGCAACAGTTCTGCCAGAGTCGTTTGATAGTTCTCTGGCTCATGGGTCAATGCCGCTAGATAATCTAAGTCATGGGCGTGCTGAACGATCTGGGGCAGTGAATGACTGTCTTTTTTCTTCAACAATGCTAGCAGTTCGACTAAGACGAACAAACGGTACATTTGCGTTCGCTCAACGGTTCCTTGAGGCGCCATCAATTCAGCGATCAGCTCAGGGATCGTCTGTTTCCCAGCATTTGCCAGCCGTGAAGCAAGGTCGGTTTTGAAGGGATTGGTGGGGGATAGTTCCCCTTCGCGAATGTCGTCTTCATAACTGATGATTTTTTCCTTGCGGATGCTGCCATAGGTTTTTAGCATGTCACGAGCTTTCTGATAAGAAAGAGAGATGCCCGAGAAGCGATCTGCTACCGGTCCGATCGCCACTGCTACTTCTTCCCCAGAACCATGAACGAGGCTTTGAGCGATCTGATAGGCTTTTTCTAAAACTTGTTCTCGGTCATGGTCAAAAAGCAAAAACTTGATGAAGCGGCTAGAAACACTGGAGAACAAGACGGCATCGTCTTGTTCATAGGCTTTGGTCAGCTGCTGGCTAAAGCGAGTGTAGTCAGAAAAGCTTTGATTGAAGGGGGTTTTTGCTAAGAGCACACAAAACTGTTTGCCTGAAAAGCGCCGGCCCAGTTCTTCTGCTTGCAAAAAGGCTTCTGAGATCGTGATCTTTTGTTTAAAGAGGTGATTCAGAAAGTGATTCTTTTTGATTTCCATTTCGAATAAATCGTCTTCTTTGGATAATTGTTGATGAGTGGCTTGTTGTTCATCTAAATGTTGAACGACGGTTTTGATGGCTTGTTCTAATTCTTCGTTTTTGATGGGCTTGAGCAAGTAATCGTCTGCTTGCAGCTGCAGTGCCGTTTTTGCATAGTCAAAATCATCAAAGCCGCTAACGAAAATAATGCGAACTTGCGGCAATAATTTCTTGGCTTCTTTCGCAAAGACCAAGCCGTCCATAAACGGCATTTTGATATCACTGATAATAATATCAGGACGCAGATCAAGGATCGAAGCCAGCGCCAATTCGCCATCTGCGGCTTCATCGCTATAAACGATCGGGTATTGTTTGGCAAGAGTCATGATTTGGTGGCGCAAACTATCGCGAATCAGATGTTCATCTTCAACTATGAACACTTTGTACATGGTTGGGTTCCTCCCTTTTTGGTACTGTGACGTTAATCGTGGTGCCTTCTTGGTATTGACTGTGGATCGTCAGTTGCGCTTCGCTGCCGTAGTTCAGCTGGAGACGGCGATAGACGTTATATAGGCCATAGCCGCTCTCAGAGGCGGGATCAGTGGTTTCTTTAAGGTTACGACGAATCTCCTCCAAACGCTCAGGGTCGATCCCAACACCGTTGTCACTGATGGTCATTTGAATCTGGTGAGGCAATTCTGACACTGTGATTCGAATCATGCCGACACGACGGACAAATTTGGTGCCATGATATACGGCGTTTTCAACAAGGGGCTGCAGGACCATTTTCAGGACCTGTAGTTCTGGACTGACAGTTTGATCTTCAATGGTGTAAGACAGCATCCTGCCATAGCGGATCTGCAAAATCTTCAAGTAATCGTCCACATGCCGCAATTCTTTTTCCAGCGGAATCCAGTCTTGCCCTTTGCTTAAGGAAATGCGGAAAAAATCTGACAGCGCATAAGTCATTTCGGTTGCTTGCTTGTAACGGGCAGCTTCAATCAAAGAAACGATCGCATCTAAACTATTATAGATGAAATGTGGAGTGATCTGGGCTTGTAAGACCCGCACCTCACTTTGGGCTAAGTGATACTGCTTCAAGGCATTTTCTTCCAAGAGCCGAGTCAAGTCATCTGCCATTCGATTCAAGCTACTCGTCAGAGTCCGCAGCTCTGGGGTTTCGGGCAGTTCTGCTCGGTAGCTCAAATGTCCTTGGGATAGTTCATTGGAAAGGTCTAACAACCGATCCAGCGGATATTGCAGATTGTCACGAACAAAGCGGCGGTTTTTATTGATAATCGCAAAGATGATCAAAAGCAACACGACCTGAAAAAGGATCAGCAGCAACACGGATTGGACCAGTTCGTGATTGGTTTGGCTGGCTAAGCTGATCTCTACCCCGACAAACTGCTGCAAAATATCGGATAGCAAATCGATCACCGAATCCACTTGGATCATGACGTATTGGTTTTGTTCCACCGGTTCATCGTTGAGAATATTATCGATCAACTGTTGCTGATAGGTTTCTAAAGAATCGAGCGTCCGAAAGGCGACTGCTAAAATATTGAGCTCTTTGGCAGTGCTGGTGTTTTCTTGAATGTGCTGCAGATCGCTCCTTAGTTCATCGATCACATTGGTTTCTTGGACTTGTGCGACGGTTTTTTGACCAAAGACTAAATCCCACATTTCTTCCAAGACAATGGCATCGACTTTTTCCGATAATTGATTGGCTTCTTCAATATTGTTGATGGTGTTTTGGTAAATAAAAATCTGCCGCGAGTAAAAGACACTGCTTACTACGAGGGGGATAAAGGCGACGAGGATCATCAGTTTGTTGGTCTGCTGGAAGATGCCCTTGATACTTTTTGTTTTCATCTTCATCCCCTCAATAATTTCTCGGCGGAATCTGATCAAAATCCATGTCACTGGAAAAAACCGTTTCATGGACATAGATTTCACGAGGAATGGCATCGGCGCCGCGAGCCAAGTAGCGCGAGATGGCATTTTTGACGAACACACCAGCATCTGGGTTGCATTCAACGACACAATTGACGATCCCTTGCTTCAATTTGTCGATCATTTCTTTTTGGGCATCGATCGATACGATCACCAAATCTTTTCCTGGCTCAATATCGGTTTTTTCGAGGGCTTCAAGAGCGCCAAGAGTCATCTCGTCATTGTGACTGAACAAGACATCGATCTGCTCCATTTTGCCTTCTGCGATGTATTGTTCAATGACTTCTTTGCCTTTGCGGCGAATGAAGTCACCATTTAGCTCATCTTTGACTTGGATCGTTACATTGTTGTGGGCATAATCACGCTTGATGGTTTCTCGGAACCCTTCTGAGCGCAAATACGTCGGAGAAGTAGCATCCAGTCCCGTCAATTCTAAAACATTGATCGTTTCATTTTGATGTTCTTTATAATAATTGCTGACGTAGAGACCTGCACGATTGCCCTCGGCTTTGAAGCTTGGCCCGATATGAGTCAGAAACAAGGAGGGATCGCTGACGTTGACATGACGGTCCACCACGAAAACGGGAATCCCCGCTTGCGCCGCTTCTTCCAAAATCGGTTCCCAATTGTTTTCCTGAATCGGGGTAAAGACGATGGCATCGACTTGATACACGATAAAACTGCGGATATCTTGAATCTGACGTTCTTGATTCATATAGCCGTTACGATAGAGCACTTCATAGCCTTCCTTCTCTAATTCAGTGCGAATCGATTCGGTGTGGCGCTTGCGCCAGCTGCTTTCTGTTCCCGATTGAGAAAAACCGATCACGATACTTTCTTCCGATGTTTCAGCGGTCGTTTCTTTGACTGCTTGGCAACCAGCCAAGAAAGACAAACACAACCAAAGGAGTAACCCAATTTTTATATTCCTCATTTTTTTCACCTCTATGGTCTATTCTACTAAAAAATACGGAAGCGCTTTACACAAAATATCAAATCAAATAAAAACCAAGGGAATCTTAAAAAATCCAAGATTACGAAAAGAAATGGGGGCAACTGAGTCGTTTTTCTCAAGAAATCCAAGAAACCTCGAAAAAATCTAAATGTAAGCGATTCCTTAACTGGCTATACTGAGAATGTAAGAAAAAGACATGGAGGGATCACAATGAAAGGTACTTTTGGTAAATTGGTCGTCCTAGCATCCACCTTATTGGTTGGCGGATTGTTAGCAGCTTGTGGGAATGGATCAGACAGCGGGGCAAACGGTGACGGAGACAAAGGATTTGTTGGGATCGCGATGCCGACCAAATCGGCAGAACGGTGGATCGCAGATGGCGACAACATGGTAGAAGAATTAGAGAAGCTCGGCTATAAAACTGACCTGCAATATGGAGAAGACAAAGTAGAAAACCAAGTGGCACAAATTGAGAATATGATCACCAAAGGCGTTGATACTTTAGTGATCGCCTCGATCGATGGTTCGGCACTGACAGACGTGTTGGAAAAAGCCCATAACGAAGATATCACAGTCATCGCCTATGACCGTTTACTGATGAACTCGGAATACGTCGATTATTATGCCACCTTTGATAATTTTGGAGTCGGCGTGCTGCAAGCGTCTTATATTGAAGACAAATTGGGTCTCAAAGACGGTGAAGGACCATTTAACATTGAATTATTCGGCGGCTCTCCAGATGATAACAATGCACTGATCAATTATAATGGGGTCCTTTCGGTCTTCCAACAATACTTTGACAGCGGACAGCTAGTCGTTCCTTCTGGTCAAACCAACTTCAACCAAATCGCTACTTTGCGTTGGGATGGTTCAACTGCGCAAGCTCGGATGGACAACTTGTTGAGTGCCAACTATACGGATCAAACATTGGATGCCGTTCTTTCACCTTATGATCCAATCAGCCTAGGAATCATTTCATCGCTTAAAGGCGTTGGCTATGGTTCTTCCGATAAACCACTACCTGTGATTACCGGTCAAGATGCGACGGTGGCAGGGGTGAAATCGATCATCGCGGGCGAACAGACCCAAACGATTTTCAAAGATACACGGGTGTTAGCGAAAAACACGATCGAAATGATCGAAGCCATCACCAATGGCGAGGAAGTCCCGGTCAACGATACGGAAACCTATGACAATGGCGTCAAAGTCGTACCAACCTATTTGTCAAATCCCGTTTCTGTGGATAGCGACAACTACAAAGAAGAACTAATCGATACCGATTACTATACAGAAGAAGAGCTAGGCATTTAAGCAAGAAGTACAGATCCAGCGAGAAAAGATGCTAGTTTCCCCGAAAGCAGTAGGGAAGAACGAATCATCCCCAGTATTCGTTCTTTCCGCTTTTCTTACAAACGGATCGGTTCACTTTTACATAAAAAGGAAAAGGGTGAAAGAACATGGCAGATAATATTTTGATGATGAAAGGCATCGTCAAAGAGTTTTCAGGGGTTCGCGCCCTTGATAACGTCAACCTCTCGATCGAGCGAGGAGAGATCCACGCACTGTGTGGAGAAAATGGCGCCGGCAAGTCCACGCTGATGAATGTCTTAAGCGGACTCTATCCTTACGGCAGCTATGACGGAGAGATCTATTATGAAGGGGAGTTATGCAAGTTCAAAGATTTGCGGGACAGTGAGGACAAAGGAATCGTTATTATTCATCAAGAGTTAGCCTTAAGTCCTTACCTCTCGATCAAAGAAAATATCTTTCTAGGAAATGAACAAGCCAAACACGGCATCATTGATTGGGATCTAACCGAAAAGAAAACAGACAACCTCTTAAAGATCGTCGGCTTGAAATTAGACCCGAATACGCTGGTTTCACAAATCGGTGTCGGGCATCAACAGCTAGTGGAAATTGCCAAAGCATTTTCAAAATCCGTCCGATTGTTGATTTTAGATGAACCAACCGCGGCGTTGAATGAAGAAGAAAGTGCCAATCTGTTAGAGCTGATCAAAGAGTTTCGCAACCAAGGAATCACCTCGATCATTATCTCCCACAAGCTGAATGAAATCGTCAATGTGGCGGATCGTATCACGATTTTACGAGACGGGCAAACGATCGAGACGCTTAGCGGCACCGAAATCTCTGAAGAGCGCATCATTCGCGGCATGGTTGGGCGAGACTTGACCAATCGCTACCCAGAGCGGAACCCCACTATTGGTGAACCGTTTTTTGAAGTCAAAAATTGGACGGTCCATCATCCAATCGACCATACCCGTGTGGTGAATGAAAATTTGAACTTGATGATCCGCAAAGGAGAGATCATCGGTATCGCCGGTTTGATGGGTGCGGGACGGACTGAGTTTGCCATGAGCGTCTTCGGTCATTCCTACGGCAGTTCGATTTCGGGGGAAGTCTATAAAGACGGCCAACCGATTTCTGTCAAAGACGTGCCAACCGCCATCAAAAATGGGCTAGCCTATGTGTCGGAAGACAGAAAAGCGCTGGGCTTGAATCTGCTGATGGATATTCGCGAGAATACCACCATTGCTAGTCTTGCCAAAATCAGCCGCCAAGGGGTCATCGATAAAGAAAAAGAAGTCACGATGGCAGAAGAATTCCGCAAAAAAATGCGGACCAAAACCAATTCAATCTATCAAAACGTCGGCAGCTTGAGCGGCGGGAATCAGCAAAAAGTCGTTTTGGCAAAATGGCTGATGACCACACCAGACATCTTATTTTTAGATGAACCGACCCGTGGGATCGATGTCGGGGCGAAATACGAAATCTATACGATCATCGAAGAGATGGCAGCAGCTGGCAAAGCCATCTGTATCATTTCCTCGGAGTTGCCAGAACTATTAGGCATGTGCGACCGGATCTACACGATGAACGAAGGCCGCTTCACGGGCGAAGTGTTACGGGAAGAGGCGGATCAAGAACGATTGATGAATCTAATGACATTAGAAGAGAGTGGGGTTTGAGATGGAAACAACCAATAAATTAAAAAAAGAACGCAGCCATTCGCTGAAAGAAAAGGCACTGGAAATCTTTAGTAAATACAGTATGATCATTATCTTAGCAGTATTATTGGTGGCCTTTCAGCTCATGACCGATGGGATTTTCTGGCGGCCGCTGAATATCACCAACCTCGTGTTGCAAAACAGTCATATTCTCGTTTTGGCAGCTGGTATGCTTTTGGTCGTCTTGTTAGGACACGTCGATCTATCCGTAGGGTCCGTGATGGCGTTTGTCGGTGCGATTGCAGGCGTCTTAATGGTCAATAACGGCATCAGTCCTTGGCTGGCAGTGCCTCTTTGCTTACTGATGGGGGCAGTGATCGGTGCCTGGCAAGGCTTCTGGGTCGCGTATGTCGGTATCCCAGCATTTATTGTGACCTTGTCTGGTTTACTGATGTTTCGAGGACTGACCCAAGTCGTCTTAGGCGGTCAATCATTGGCACCGTTTCCCAAGGCATTCCAACAAATTTCTACTGGGTATTTGCCAGATATTGCAGGCGGTCAGATCCATTTACTTTCCATGATTTTAGGTGTAGTGATCACGGGCGTCCTGATTTTAGGCCAATGGCGGACCCGTGAGCGTCGCAAAAAAAATCTTTTTGAAGTGGAATCAATGGCAGCCTTTGCCTTTAAAGCCGTCTTTACTGCGGTCGTATTTCTCGGTGCTACCTATATCTTTGCCTCTTATCAAGGGTATCCGATCATTTTGATCGTCTTAGGAGTGATCGTGGCTGCCTATGGCTTTTTGACTAACAAAACCGTCGCTGGTCGTCAAATCTATGCAACCGGCGGCAACAAAAAAGCAGCCGAACTTTCTGGGATCAAGACGAAGAAAATCACCTTCTGGGTCTTCGTGAACATGGGGATGATGGCAGCTTTGGCGGGCTTGGTTTTAGCCGCTCGGTTGAATGCAGCCACACCGCAAGCGGGAACGTCAATGGAATTAGATGCGATGGCCGCAGTGTATTTCGGCGGTGCTTCCACCTCAGGCGGTATTGGTACCGTGATGGGGGCGATCGTCGGTGGTCTCGTGATGGGTGTCTTAAACAATGGGATGTCGATCTTAGGAGTCGGTGTCGATTGGCAGCAAGCCATCAAAGGGTTGATTTTGCTGCTGGCCGTCGTGTTGGATATCTACAATAAGAAAAAGAAAATTTCGTAGGAGGGCCTGTTTATGGAGGACCAAGCACAAAAGACGATTTTATTGATTTGTACCGCCGGCATCACTACGGGACTCTTAGTAAAAAACATGCAGCGGGCCGCAGATGAAAAAGGGCTAGCTGTGCATATCTATTCGGCACCAGCCATCATTGCTGAACAGATCCTGCAGCAACAAACAGTCGATGCTTTGTTGATCGGTCCGCAGTCGAAGTACGAAGTCAATCGATTAAAAGACTTTCTCATGGTCAAAGCGGTGCCATATAAATTAATCAAAGAAACAGATTACGAGCTGTTAGATGGCGAAGCTGTCCTTACAGACAGCCTGACCCTCTTACAAAACGATCGCTAGGCTCAAAAAAGAGCTATGTGTTTCAGCGTTTGAATATGTTGTTTAGAGTAGTGCCTTGCGAATCCCCCAAGCAAGCACTACTCTTTTTATCGTAAAGTAGTTTGATCACCTGATAGGGAAGAACCGTCGATTGAATGCTGCTTCGGTCAGTTCTTGTACTTCGTTTGCCAGTGAGTGGACAGGTGGCAAAAGTACAGTAAAGGCGGCGGATCTTTTCCAATAAGGAAATAGTCAAGAATCGATCTTGTATCTGTTTCCTTAAAGCAGCAAACAACTCATAGAATGGAGGAACAGATTATCGAACCAGCAGACCTTACCCAGATTCGCCCCAGTAAACGACAACTACAGTGGCAGCAGTTGGAATTTTATGGCTTTATCCACTTTGGTCTCAATACGATGACCAATCGTGAATGGGGACTCGGCAATGAGTCGCCAACGGTATTTGACCCGCAAAAGCTAGACTGTCATCAATGGGTTTCCACAATGAAGCAAAGCGGTATGCAGGGAATCATTTTGACCTGCAAACACCATGACGGCTTTTGCTTATGGCCAAGCCAGCACACTGCTTTCACAGTCGCTTCAACGCCCTGGCGCAATGGTCAAGGTGATTTAGTGAAAGAACTTTCTGATGCTTGCCGTCAAGCAGACCTGAAATTCGGCATTTATTTATCGCCTTGGGATCAGCATGAAGCTTGTTATGGAATGGGGCAAGCCTATGATGATTTTTATACAGCGCAGTTGACAGAACTTTTAACCAATTATGGTGATATATTCGAAATATGGTTAGATGGCGCCAATGGTGAAGGGCCCAATGGAAAACGCCAAAACTATGATTGGGAACGGTATTATCAAGTGATTCGAGAGCTGCAACCCAATGCGGTGATCGCGATTTGCGGACCGGATGTCCGTTGGGTAGGAAACGAAGCGGGGCAAACCAGGCTTCAAGAATGGAGTGTGGTGCCAGCAGCATTAAAGGATGCTGAAAAAACAGCGAGTCATTCGCAAAAAGCCGATAGCGCAGTGTTTCGGCAATCAATCTCCAGTATGGAAATGGATTTAGGAAGCCGACAAGCGCTGAAAAAGTACGGCATTAAAGAAGCTGCTGAATTGGCTTGGTACCCTGCTGAGGTCAACTTATCAATTCGCCCCGGCTGGTTTTATCATCCATCAGAAGACCAACAAGTAAAAAGCGGCGCTGAGCTCTGGTCCTTTTACAAGCAGAGCGTTGGGGGCAATAGTTCTTTTCTACTTAATGTGCCGCCGATGCCGGATGGTATGATCCATCCAATGGATCAAAAGGCATTGCAGCAATTAGGTCACTCGATTAAACAATTGAAAGAGGTGACGACTGAAAGGAGCGGCACGTTTGCGAGCTCTTCAACCAGTGTGTCCAGCAGAATGGATAAGCTCCAACTATCTCAAGCGTTTGGCCAGTATTGGAAACCGGACTTGGAAGACAAACGGCCATGGCTGACCCTACATTTTTCAGAACCGGTCGTCATCAATACACTTGTACTGAAAGAAGCGATTCAATATGGGCAACGGGTAGAAAAAGCAAAAATTTTTCTGCAAACTGTAGCAGGACCACAGTTGCTGACCGAAATAGTGACGATCGGCTATCAAAAAATCATCAGCTTTGAAGCGGTCGGCGTGTCTGCTGTCAAAATCGTTTTTACTCAAGTTCGGCAAACACCGATCATTCAAACCATGGCCGCTCGCTATGTGCCTCACGAAGAATAAAAAAGCAACCCAAAAACAGACAGTCGGCTGACTGTCTGTTTTTGGGGGATACAAATAAGGAATAAAAGTGGATATTAGTTAAATGCGACTGCCTAGGGGGCAAATCCGAGAACAGTGCATGGTAACTACAAATTAAGGAAGTGTGATGACATTTTCTGAATCTTTATCGAAGAAGTGTGCTTTGTTGATGTTGAAAGCTAAATCAACTGTTTCACCTGGACGGTGGAAGTCGCGGGCATCAACTTTCGAGATAAATTCAGTCGCACCTACACGTGTATAAAGCATCGTTTCTGCACCTAATAATTCAGATACGACTACTTCGGCACGTACAGTTGCTTCAGGAGAAGCTTCCAATGCGATTTGTTCACTGTGGATATCTTCTGGACGAATACCAAAGACTAATTGTTTGCCTTCGTAACCTTTTTCCACAAGAACCTTGTTCTTGCCTTCAGGAATACGTAAGTTCAAGCTTTGTCCATCAGAGATCATGCCGTTTTTCAACGTAACATTGAAGAAGTTCATTGCTGGTGAACCGATAAAGCCGGCAACGAAAATATTTTTCGGCGTATTGTAGACTTCTTTGGGTGAACCGATTTGTTGAATGAAGCCATCTTTCATGATAACGATCCGGTCAGCCATGGTCATCGCTTCTGTTTGGTCATGGGTTACATAGATCGTCGTTGTTTCTAAACGTTGGTGTAATTTTGCGATTTCCGCTCGCATGGCAACCCGCAATTTCGCATCTAAGTTTGACAACGGCTCATCCATCAAGAAGACTTTGGCATCACGAACGATGGCACGGCCTAGGGCAACCCGTTGACGCTGACCACCTGAAAGGGCAGCTGGTTTACGATCTAAGTATTCTGTCAATCCTAAGATCTCAGCGGCATTTTCTACCCGTTTTTTGATTTCTTCTTTGTCGTATTTACGCAATTTCAAACCAAATGCCATGTTGTTGAAAACAGTCATATGGGGATACAATGCGTAGTTCTGGAAAACCATCGCGATGTCGCGGTCTTTTGGTGCCACATCGTTCATTACTTTTCCACCGATGCTCAATTCGCCTTCAGAAATATCTTCTAAACCAGCGATCATTCGAAGGGTTGTGGATTTTCCGCAACCAGAAGGTCCGACGAAAACGATGAATTCGCGATCAGCGATATCTAAATTAAAATCAGTTACCGAATATGCATCATTATTGTCATATTTTTTGTGGATATTTTTTAAGGCCATTTCTACCATTGGGATTACCTCTTTCCATTTAGTTTACATGAATAGCATAAATGAAAACGCTTCGAATGCGCAACGGAAACCTGCACAAGAAAAAAACGTTTTCTTGTGCAGGTTGTTTAATTGCTCTGATGGGTGAATTGGTCGATCAGTAAATAGCAAAGCAAAAGATCATCCATATTTTTTAAATTCAAGCGCGTCAGTGTTTGAAACTTATCGATCTTATATAGGAGAGAATTCCGATGCATAAACAGTTCTTTGGCAGTAGAACTCGCATTGCCTTGATTGCGCCACAGGGATTGAATGATCGTTTCGGTCTCTTCTTCAAACCAATCTAGATACAAGGTACGGAACAAGGAAATATACTCGGAAAAGCCATTGCGAAAAAGAGAGAAGACCACTTTGGGCAGATCCATACTTTTACTGGTAGTTTTCGTTTTTAACTCATTTTTGAACAGGGTAGATTCACTCGTCCATAAGGTAGTGAAGTCGTGGCGAGGGTGATGGAAGGGACCGACGAATAGCTGAGAATAGCAGTCGAAATCCATATCCAAAGCCACGAATAAGCCGTCAAGATCTTCGATGGGCAAATTGGCACCATCTTGTTTTTCTACGATCACCGCATGGTTTTCGGTGAGGAAAAAAAGATCCACTACGCTAGGGAGCATTTGCTGGATCTCTGCGAGCCATTCGGATTGTAAGGAGTCGATGGTTCGGGTGAAATGAACTTGCAGCAGGCGAATCCACTCTGGCTCTTGAACGGGCTGATGTTCAAATAAAATCGGATACCATGGATGGTTTCGGTTATCGATTTCTGGTTGCAAAGAGCCGTTTCCCAGTTGGATCAGCAGTTTTTCACTGTCACTTAATTGGTCAGTTGGCAGCCAAATATATTTTTTGCCGAAAGCGATGGATTCGATGTCCTTCGTTGTGGATACTTTGTCATGCAGCGTTGCCTGGGGGAAACGCGCTTTGATGTCATCAAAAGAAAAAATGAGAAAGACCTCCTTTGAGATACTCTACGTATTCTTCATTTAGTATAGCATGTTCTAAAAAAAACGTTCAAAATTTTCCCAGGAAAAAAGCACAGCCCTTCACCGAAATCTCTGCCTTCGCATGGCAGGAGGGCGGCTTTTTTCCCGAAGCGATTGCTTCTATAATCTTAACAGTTGTTTTTTCTTGAAGGCAAATTCTTCTTCAGTCAGAATTCCTTCGTCAACCAATACTTTTAGTTCACGTAGTTCAGCAATGAGCGCTTCCGTCGGCGATGGGTTCGTTAACGGGACCGACCGCTCCCGAGGGAAGTTGGTGAGGTAGCGCTGTATGATCCGAGCAATCACCAGGTCTTTTTCGGCAAAGCAAAGGGAGTGGTTTGGTTCCGTCCTTCTGCGAGAATGGGTTTCTCTGATCGCCCCGCCTCCAATATACAATTCTAAAAAGCCATTGCCTTTCCAAAGACCAGATTCGGCAACTTCTTTCAGATTGACACTGGTGATCTGGGGAATCTGCAAAACCTGCTTTTCTTTCTTTTTGTAGTCGAGGATCGTGAGGGTATCTTCTGCAATGATCCAAGCATCACGATAATGATAGGAAAGTAATTTGATTTTTCCAGCCTCTTCATCCACGTAACTTTTCGCTGATTGCCCGCCAAGTACTGCAAGGCGAGTGGTTAAAAAATCATAGGCTTTTTGGGCATCGATTCGATTGGTGAAATAAAGCAGATGAGGATCACCAGGTACCCACAGTCGGAGGTAGTCCACTAAGAGACCTTTGCCTATATGTAATTCCACATCGGCAATTTTTGCCATGGGAATCTTTTCATCTGGGATTTTTGGATGGGTATGGTTTATCAAAACACCTTTACTGGTAATAAACCAGCGACAACTAGCCTCGTGTTTGCGATTCTCTCGATATTTTTTTGAATAAAGAATGATTGGCGCCTCACGATTTTCATTCATATTTCTCGTCAAAGTGTTTGCCTCCCTCATAGAAATAACTAACTATTTATTCAATTATACAACAAATTTAATCTTATTTATTTTTATTATGAGTAAAATCGAGGTGAATGATCATTTGGAATTTTTTCTCTATTACTTTTTCAGAAAAATTAGTATAGCAACAATTGACACGGAAGCGGTTTCTTGGTATCTTAGATGTACGGACAACTTTTGAAAGATGGGATTAAAATGGCGAATAAGTACGAACAACTTGCGGATATCTTAAGAGAAAAGATCCGCTTAGGCACCTATCAAGAAGGCGATGCGATCCCTTCAGAAGCAACCTTACAGGAAGAATTTCATTATAGCCGCCACACGGTGCGCCAAGCGATCGCTGTTTTGGTCAATGAAGGCTATTTAAGAAAAGAACGGGGCTCAGGCACCTACGTTTCAAAACCTGAGACTGTCAATCATAAAAACCGCAAAACGATTGGGATCATCATGACCTATTTGTCTGATTATATTTTCCCTTCGATCATGCGCGGCGTGGAACAGACATTGCGGGAGCAAGGCTATTCACTGCTTTTAGGCTCAACCAACAACGATCATGAGCAAGAAAGAGCGTGCTTGCAGCAAATGATGGATCAAGGGGTAGACGGGTTGATCGTTGAGCCAACGAAGAGCAGCCAGTACAACCCGAATCTTGCTTATTATGTCGCCCTCCAAGAAGCCGGGATTCCTCTCGTCATGATCAATGCCTATTACGAAGAACTAGAGTTGCCGCATATTTGTGTCAACGATACACGTTCTGGGTTTTTAGCAACCAATTATTTATTAGAGCAACAGCATCAGCAGTTGATGATGATCACGAAAATCGATGACTTACAAGGGAAATATCGGATGAAAGGGTTTGTCAAAGCGTTGACCCAAGCCAAGCGGACGTTTGCAGCAGAAGACGTCTTGACGTATACGACGGAGACGAAAGAAGCCGTTATTGAACAAGCGATCCAGCGCTTGACGGCTGCCGATAATCAAGTCACAGGCATCGTTTGTTACAACGATGAGATCGCGCATCGCTTGATTCAAGCATTGACGGCTGCTGGGAAGAACGTTCCTACTGATTTTTCGATCGTGGGTAACGATGACTCGCCCCTTAGCACCTTGTCGACACCGACGATCACCACACTGACTCACCCGAAAGAAGCGATGGGGGAATTGGCGGCACAATGGATCACTACAGGTAAGGCAACAGAAGCACAACGCTTTTATTTTGAACCGGAGCTGATCGTTCGCGGTTCAGTCAATAACCAAAAAGGAGAATAAGAAGATGACGCAACAAGTAAGGCAAGCAATTATTGACGGGCGCACGTCTCTTGGGATCGAGCTAGGCTCGACACGGATCAAAGCTGTCTTGATCGATGAGCAGTTTCAGACGATCGCTTCAGGTAGCTTTGAATGGGAAAATCAATTGGAGCAAGGGATTTGGACCTACTCACTAGAGGCGATTTGGCAAGGACTGCAAGCCAGCTACCAAGAGTTGGCGCACAACATCCAACAGCAATTCGAGGTACCTTTGACGACGATCGGCAGTATCGGTTTTTCTGCAATGATGCACGGCTATATGGCTTTTGATCAGCAAGGCACGCTGTTGGTCCCTTTTCGGACGTGGCGCAATGCGATCACGGAAGAAGCAGAAGAAGCCTTGACGGCATTGTTCCAATACAACATCCCGCAGCGGTGGAGTATCGCGCACTTGTATCAAGCGATTTTGAATCAAGAAGCCCACGTCCCAGAGGTCGCTTTTTTCACTACCTTAGCCGGCTATGTCCATTGGCAGCTGACAGGGGAAAAAGTTATTGGAATCGGCGATGCATCTGGGATGTTCCCAATCGACAGTACGACAAAAAACTATGATGCGAATATGCTGCAGCAATTTGATGCACAAATCAGCAGTCAGGGGTATCCTTGGCAGATCAAAGACCTTTTGCCACAAGTGTTGACAGCAGGCGAACCAGCCGGCACATTGACGGCAGAAGGGGCAAAAAAACTCGACCCAACTGGTACTTTGCAAGCTGGCATCCCGTTATGTCCGCCAGAAGGCGATGCGGGCACTGGCATGGTTGCCACGAATAGTGTGGCACAGCGAAGCGGGAATGTTTCAGCTGGGACGTCGGCTTTTGCCATGATCGTCTTAGAAGAACCCTTAACTAAAGTGTATCCAGAGATCGATTTGGTCACGACGCCTTCTGGTGATTTGGTGGGGATGGTCCATACGAATAACTGTACCTCGGAGATCAATGCCTGGGTCAAACTTTTCCGCGAATTTGCCGACGCAGCTGGAATAAAACTTTCCACGGAAGAATTGTTTGCGACCTTGTTCAACGAAGCATTGAAAGGGGATTCAGACTGTGGTGGGATGCTTTCTTATGGCTATTATTCTGGTGAAAATATCACCAAGATCCCTGAAGGACGGCCGCTTTTCGTCCGATCGCCAGAGAGTTCTTTTACTTTAGCAAATTTCATGCGCTTACATCTGTTTAGTGCCTTTGGTGCGATGAAGATCGGGATGAAGATTCTGGAAGCCGAAGACGTCGCCATTGATCGAATCGTTGGTCACGGTGGGATCTTCAAGACGCCAGAAGTTGCCCAACGTGTCTTGGCAGCTGTCATGGAAGCCCCAGTCACGGTCATGGAAACGGCTGGTGAAGGCGGCGCCTGGGGGATCGCCCTTTTAGCAGCATACCTTCGCCGTTACACGCCAGAACAATCCTTGGCAGCATTCTTAGCAGATCAAGTGTTTAAAAATGACCACGGCGTGACGTTAGCCCCGACAGAAGCCGACATTCAGGGGTTCACCGTCTTTACCCAACGTTACCAAGCAGGGTTGCCGATCGAGCAAGCGGCAATCGATGCGTTGATTTAAAAAGAAAGAAGGGAATTTTGTGTTAGAAGGATTAAAAGAAGAAGTCTTTCAGGCCAATTTGGCATTGCCGAAGCAAGGATTGATCAAATACACCTGGGGCAATGTGTCAGCAGTGGATCGCCAACAGCAATTGTTTGTCATCAAACCTAGCGGTGTTGACTATGAAACCATGCAAGCCAGTGATATGGTGGTTTGTGATTTTGAGGGCAACGTAGTGGAAGGAGCGAAAAATCCTTCCTCCGATACGCCAACGCATGCCGTTTTATACAAAGCATTTCCAGAAATTGGTGGGATCGTCCATACCCATTCTACTTGGGCGACGAGCTGGGCTCAGGCAGGACTCGATCTGCCAGCGATGGGCACAACTCATGCCGATACGTTTTATGGAGCAGTCCCCTGTGCCCGCTTTTTGACCCAAGCCGAGATCGATGAAGGTTATGAAGCACAAACAGGACAGGTGATCGTCGAAACCTTTAAGGAACGCGGCATCACGCCAGAAGAAATTCCTGGTGTCTTGCTTCACGGTCATGGACCGTTTACCTGGGGCAAAACGGCGGATGCGGCGGTGATGAACGCAGTGGTCTTAGAAGAAGTTGCTAAGATGAATTTTATCACGCGTCAGCTGAACAGTTACGCACCCGAATTGCCGCAGCGGGTCTTAGACAAACATTATTTACGCAAACATGGAGAAAATGCCTATTACGGGCAAAAATAACGAAAAAGGAGCAAGTAGAATGTTAGAAATCGGGAAAAAAGAATTTTGGTTCGTCGTAGGATCACAGCACTTATACGGAGAAGAAGCATTACAAGAAGTACGGGACCATGCAGAAGAAATGGTCAAAAGCTTAAATGACAGCTCAAAGCTGCCTTATCCAGTCGTTTTACAAGAACTCGCTGTTACTGCCGATACGATTACGAAAATCATGAAAGAAGTCAACTATCGGGATGAAGTCGCTGGGGTGATCACCTGGATGCATACCTTCTCACCAGCAAAAATGTGGATTCGCGGCACGAAATTATTACAAAAACCATTGCTGCACCTTGCCACTCAATACAATGAACAAATTCCATGGGAAACCATCGATATGGACTTCATGAACTTGAACCAAGCGGCTCATGGTGACCGAGAATATGGATTTATCAATGCCCGTTTGAAAAAGCAAAACAAAATCGTTGTCGGCTATTGGAAAAATGAAGCCATCCAAAAAGAAATCGCTGCTTGGATGGACGTGGCAGTCGGTTACAATGAAAGCTTCCAAATCAAAGTCGCTCGTTTTGGCGACAACATGCGTAACGTTGGGGTGACGGAAGGCGACAAAGTCGAAGCACAGATCCAATTTGGTTGGACCGTTGATTATTTTGGGATCGGCGATTTGGTACAAGTTGTCGATGCGGTGACTGACGAAGAAATCGATGCACTCTTTGAAGAATACAGCCAGCTGTATGATTTCGATTATGGCGATTACGACAAAGAAGAGTGGGCACGTCATGTCAAAGCCCAAGCCAAACAAGAAATCGGTCTGCGCCGCTTCCTTGAAGCAGGCGGCTATACGGCATTTACCACGAACTTTGAAGACCTGTATGGTATGCAGCAGTTGCCTGGTTTAGCTGTACAACGCTTGATGGCAGAAGGCTATGGGTTTGCCGGTGAAGGGGACTGGAAAACAGCCGCTATTGACCGCTTGATGAAAATCATGGCTCACAATAAAGCGACTGGCTTTATGGAAGACTACACCTATGAGCTGACACCAGGAAAAGAAGCCATCTTGCAATCCCACATGATGGAAGTCGATCCAGTATTAGCAGCCAATAAACCAAAAATCGTGGTTTCACCACTGTCAATGGGGGATCGTGAAGACCCAGCTCGCCTCGTCTTTGACGGCCAAGGCGGCGAAGGTGTCGTGGTTTCGATGGCCGACTTTGGCACCCACTACAAATTATTGATCAATGAAGTCGATGCCTTTGAGCCAACTGAAGAAGCACCAAAACTACCGGTTGCACGAGTAATGTGGACGCCAAAACCAAACTTCCACGATGGCGTCAAACAATGGATCGAAACAGGCGGTGGCCATCACACCGTTGTCTCACTTGTCTTAAATTCTGACCAGATCGAAACATGGGCGAAGCTTGTAGGATTAGAATACGTAACGATCAAATAAGTACCCAATCACAAAAGAAATCGTTGGCGATGCCGGCGGTTTCTTTGCGTTTTTCTTAAGCTTTCTTGCCTTCTAGCTGCAAAGTGCAGATAAGCAGACCCCTGAAAGCACCAGCAATCAGCAAAATTGACTTTTAAATATAGGGGGCATAGACTTTTATGTAAGAGTGGAACAATGGACTAAAAGGAGGAGCACAATGAAGACAACCTACGATACACCAGAGTATTATCAGAAAATGAACGCTTGGTGGCGAGCAGCCAACTACCTTTCCGTTGGTCAGATCTATTTGAAAGACAATCCCTTATTGCGCCGCCCCATCGAAGAAAAAGATTTGAAAGTGAATCCAATTGGTCACTGGGGAACGATCGCCGGACAAAATTTTATTTACACCCATCTCAATCGCGTCATCAATAAGTACGACTTAAACATGTTTTATATCGAAGGACCGGGCCATGGCGGACAAGTCATGGTTGCGAATGCTTATTTAGACGGCAGCTACAGCGAGATCTATCCAAAAGCCACCCAAGACGAAGCAGGGATGAAACATCTATTCAAAACCTTCTCTTTCCCAGGTGGGATCGCTTCTCATGCGGCACCTGAAACGCCAGGTTCGATCCATGAAGGCGGCGAGTTAGGCTATTCCATCGCCCACGCTACCGGAGCTATTTTAGACAATCCCGATGTCATTGCAGCAGTAGTGGTCGGTGATGGCGAAGCCGAAACCGGACCATTAGCGGGCAGCTGGTTTTCAAACACCTTTATCAATCCAGTCAATGATGGCGCAATTTTGCCTATCTTGCATTTGAATGGCGCCAAAATTGCCAACCCAACGATTTTGGCTCGTAAAAGCGACCAAGATCTCACGAAATATTTTGAAGGCATGGGTTGGACCCCTTATTTCGTAGAAGGGGACGATCCAGAAGCCGTTCATCCGCAATTGGCACAGAAGATGGATCAAGCCATCGAACAGATCCACGCGATCCAAGCAGAAGCCCGCAAAGGTTCTGCGGAAGAAGCCGCTATGCCTCATTGGCCTGTTTTGATCGTTCGCACACCAAAAGGGTGGACTGGACCGAAAGTCTGGGATGGCGAGCCGATTGAAGGGGGATTCCGTGCCCACCAAGTGCCGATCCCGGTCAATGCGAAACACATGGAACACGTGGATGCTTTGACGGATTGGCTGCAGTCTTATCGTCCAGAAGAGCTTTTTGACGAAAACGGCCGCATCAAAGCTGAGATTCAAGAATTGGCGCCAAAAGGGGAGCAACGGATGGCTGTCAACCCAATCACCAATGGGGGGATCGATCCGCAACCGCTACGCTTGCCAGATTGGCAAGCACATGCCATTGCGATTGAGACACCAGGGGAAACGACTGCCCAAGATATGATGGTCTTCGGAAAATTTGCCCGTGACATCATCAAAGAAAATCCTGACAACTTCCGCATTTTTGGCCCAGATGAAGCCAAATCCAATCGGTTGAACCATGTGTTCGAAGTCACGGACCGCCAATGGTTGGAGCCAAAACATCCTGATTATGATGAATGGCTGTCTTCAGTGGGCCGTGTGATTGATTCACAATTATCAGAACATCAAGCAGAAGGCTTCTTGGAAGGCTATGTGCTGACGGGGCGTCATGGCTTCTTTGCCAGCTACGAGTCGTTCCTAAGAGTCGTTGATTCTATGATCACGCAGCACTTCAAATGGTTACGAAAAGCCCATGATCTTGACTGGCGCAACCCGTACCCCTCATTGAATTTGATTGCTTCATCAACGGTCTTCCAACAAGACCATAATGGGTACACCCACCAAGATCCAGGGATCATGACCCATATTGCAGAGAAAAAAGCCGACTTTGTGCGGGTCTACTTGCCAGCCGACGCCAATAGCTTGATGGCTGTCATGGCAGAAACGCTCGCTTCTGAAGAAAAGATCAATCTAGTGGTCTCTTCAAAACACCCACGTCCGCAGTTTTATTCGGCGGATGAAGCGAAAGTGCTTGTCAAAGATGGCTTGAAAGTCATCGACTGGGCATCGACAGATGAAGGACAAGAACCCGATATTGTGATCGCAGCTGCTGGGACGGAACCGAATTTGGAAGCTTTAGCTGCTGTTTCGTTGCTGATTGAAGCCTTCCCAGAGTTGAAAGTCCGCTTCATCAATGTGGTCGATCTATTGAAATTGCGTCGTCCAGAAGTCGATCCTCGTGGGTTGAGCGATGAAGCATTCGAAGCCTACTTTACGAAAGACAAACCGATCGTGTTTGCTTTCCACGGGTATGAAGGACTGATTCGCGACATCTTCTTTGGCCGTCGCAACCAACAGCTTCATATTCACGGGTACCGAGAAAATGGCGACATCACGACACCGTTTGATATGCGGATCCTTTCTGAATTGGATCGCTTCCACTTAGCCAAAGACGCCGCCGAATGGGTCTATGGAGAAAAAGCAACGGACTTTGCCCAAAAAATGGCAGACACCGTTGCGTATCACCATGACTTTATTCGAGAAAACGGCTATGATATCGCCGAAGTCGAAGAGTGGGAATGGAAACCATTGCGTTGATTTATTCTCCACAACACCAACGTAAGACAGTTTAAGAACAAAAAAAGCACAAAAGAAACAAAACGATCCGCAACAGGGTCGGGACGCCTTACCAAGGAAGCCCGACCGACTGTCTGCGGATCGTTTTTTTAAAAGACGTCGAAACCGTAATTTTTGATATGCTGTTTCAACAAGGCGAGATAGTCCAAAGCCATCTCGCTCAGTTCCATTTTCTTGTGTTTGAGATAACCTAGTGTCATCGCATCATCGACTTCCAAAGGAATCGCAACGATTTTTTCATCATTCAGCTCACTGCTGATGATCCCAGAGCTGATGGTATAGCCGTTGAGACCCACCATCAAATTGAAAATCGTGGCACGATCGCTGATGCGAATGTGTTTTTTGCGTTGTAAAGTGCTTAAAATCTCTTCAGAAAAATAGAAGGAATTGGTTTCCCCTTGTTCGTACGACAAATAGGTATAAGGTTCCAAATCAGCTAATGTGATGCTTTTTTTCTGAGTCAGTGGATTTTCTCGGCCGATGAAGACGTGGGGTTTGGCTTCAAATAAAGGAATGAATTGCAGGTCTTTTTCGTGGATCAAACGGGTGAGGACCGTCGTGTTGAAAACATTCAGATAAATGACCCCCAATTCGCTCTTAAACGTCTGGATATCATCCAGTACATTTTGTGTCTGGGTCTCCCGCAAGGTGAATTGAAATTCATCTTCCCCTAACTGTTTAACCAGCTCCACGAAGGCGTGGACGACGAAGGCATAGTGCTGCGCGGAAACACTGAAAACATGCTTGCGATGGCTGTCTTTGCGAAAGCGTTCGTCCAAGAGATTGACTTGGTCTAAAACATTTCGAGCATAGTTGAGAAAGGAACGGCCATCATCGGTCAAGGTCACCCCTAATTTACTACGGTAAAACAGCTGCAGATCATACTCTTTTTCCAACTCTTTCATGGCTTGAGAGAGGGAGGGCTGACTGATGAAAAGTTGTTTGGCGGCTTCATTGAAAGAGCCGGTCTCTACGATTTTTTCCAAATATTCAAGCTGCTGGATACGCATGGGAAGCAACCTCCTTTTCGTGTTATAGGTATTGCCTATGGAATATATAAGTTTATAAGTATTATCTATAGTATAAGATGTTTGCTAAAATAAATCTAACAATTTTGAAAACTTTGTATAGGAGGAATGGATATGGCAACAGACAAATTTCAGCTTGTGGGGTCATTGTTACGACCACAAGATTTATTGGACTACAAAAATCAAATTGAGCATCGGGAGGACATCCAGTACCCGTTTTATGATGCGTTTCCTGGCTACCAAGAAACGGAAGCAAAAGCGATTGCTGACATCATTGCAGCGCAAAAAGAACACGGCATCACAGTCATCACAGATGGCGAACACGGCCGCTCGATGTGGCATCTGGATTTTCTCTGGGGATTAAAAGGCGTTGAGCGCTATATCTCCGATCATGGGTATGCCTTTGAAGATTTAGACGGTGGACATTTTGAAACGCGTAAAGACATCGGCATCCGAATCACAGAACCATTATCTGGCAAAAACCATCATTACTTGACGTTGTTTAAAGAAACCAAACGCCAAGCTGGCGACCTGCCAGTCAAAATCACCGTCTGGGGGGCTGCCCACGCCTTTACCGAGCTGACTGTCTTTAACGACCTCGTTGGTGAAGGTCAGGTGTATCCAACGAAAGAAGCCTTGCGGGAAGGGCTGCTTAACGCCTACAAGGAATTCTTGCAGGAATACCGAGAAGCCGGTGGTGAGATCGTTCAGTTCGATGATTGTTTATGGGAATTATTCGCCGAAGACAATGACAAGAGCTTCTTCATCCAAGGCAATGACGGCTTAGAAGCGTTAGCCGATGAATTTGTGGCGATCAACAACGAAGTCGCTGATTACGCCCACGAATTAGGATTAAAAGTCTGGACCCACAATTGTCGCGGCAATTACCAAAGCCGCGCGGCAGCCAGTGGTACCTACAAAGCGATCGCCGAAAAATTCTTACGTGATCAGCATTATGACCGCTTTTTCCTAGAGTGGGATGATGACCGTGCCGGTGATATCTCGGCTTTAGAAGCGCTGAAAGATCGCCCAGAAGTGGAGGTTGTCTTAGGCTTATTATCCAGCAAAACCGCCACATTAGACGATGAAGAGCGAGTGATCGCTTTATTAGACAAAGCTAGTCAAATCATTCCTAAGGAGCGGCTTTATCTTTCTCATCAATGTGGCTTTGCCTCTTGTGACTGCGGCAATGAGCTTTCGACTGAGCAGCAATGGGCAAAAATCAAGCAAGGGCAAACCTTAGCTGAAGCATACTTCGGTTAAGCAGTTGCGTCTTCTTTTCCCTGAATCTTCCCCTCGAAATCGGTGCATGCGACAAAGTTTCGAAAATTTCAGAAAAAATGTTTGACATTTTCTTTAAGAGCGAGTAAAGTAAGACACAACTTAATGAAACAGACATCGAAAAGAAGAGTAGCAAGGCTTGCTGTTTGAAGAGAGTCTCTGGTTGGTGCAAAGAGATAACGCATGGTTGTGAAACACATCTTGGAGTCGTTTTTCCGAAAGAAAAGTAGGAGAGACCGGGTTTGCCCGTTACAGCAGCAGTCATTGATTGATGACTTTCTGAGTTCAGTTGCTGTGAAGCACTGATAAACAAAGGTGGAACCGCGTTGATAACGTCCTTTAGCTGTAATGGCTAGGGGACGTTTTTTTTCTCTTTTTTTGCGGCTCACCGAAAACCGAAAGTGGAAGGATCACAAAGACTGCACGAGGCCTTTTCCTGTGAAGGAAAGGCAAATTGAGGTGGAACCACGTATCTAGCGTCCTCTGGCAAATGCCAGTGTGCGCTTTTTTTGTTTTTCTTTTTTAGAAAAATGAAACTTGCCAGTTGCCCCTCACCAGCCAACGCCCAGCGTCACATAAGCGTCGGAGAAGCCGTCGCTAAGCTGTATCGCTGCTAATCGAAATTGAAACCTATCAAGGAGGAAGTCATCATGTTTGAGTATTTAGTCAATGTTATGCCCCAACTGATTTCAGGAACTGGAATCACCGTTAAATTGTTCGCACTGACCTTAATCGGGTCCATTCCCTTAGGCATTTTGTTGGCCTTTGTTTTAGCCAGTCGCCTGCGTATTTTGAAATTGATCGTGCAAGTCTACGTTTGGTTGATGCGAGGAACGCCTTTATTGCTACAGTTGATCTTCGTATTCTACGGTCTGCCGATCTTAGGGATCGTCTTTGACCGCTTTGAAGCAGCCTTGATCGCCTTTATTATCAATTACGCTGCTTATTTTGCTGAGATTTTCCGTGGGGGGATCCAATCGATTCCAGCCGGACAGTACGAAGCCGCGAAAGTCTTGCGTTTGTCGCCGATCCAAACGATCCAAAAAATCATCATCCCACAAGTCGTCAAGATCACCCTGCCATCTGTCGGCAATGAAGTCATCAATCTTGTCAAAGACACATCTCTCGTTTACATCTTAGGCTTGTCAGACGTGATGCGAATCGGAAAAATCGCCATGGAGCGAGACAGTACCTTGCTTCCGCTAGTTGGGGTCGGCTTGATCTACTTGGTGATGACAGGCGTCTTTACGTTATTGTTAAAACAAATCGAGACCAAACTGGACTATTACCGTTAGGAGGAACCACGTATGTTAGAACTAAAACAAGTATCAAAATCATTTGGCGCTAAAAAAGTCATCGATCAGCTAGACTTGACGATCGAAGACGGCAGTATCTTAGCGGTGGTCGGTCCTTCCGGTGGCGGGAAAACCACCTTGCTTCGGACACTAGCAGGGTTAGAAACGATCGATTCTGGAAGCTTTTTACTGGATGGCAAAGCCTTTGATCCCACCGACACAAAGGAACAAGAACAAGTCGTCGGTGTCGTCTTCCAAGACTTCCAATTGTTTCCCCACTTGTCGGTTTTTGAAAACATCACTTTGGCACCAAAAATGGTGCTAAAACAAGACAAAGCCGCGTATACAGCAAAAGCCGAACAGTTGGCAGAAAAACTAGGGTTAAGTGACCTATTAGCCCAATATCCCTTCCAATTGTCCGGGGGGCAGCGGCAACGGGTGGCTATCGCACGAGCGATGGCGATGAATCCCAAAGTGTTGGCCTATGACGAGCCTACCAGCGCCTTAGATCCAGGCTTGAGACAGCAAGTCGAACAGCTGATCTTGGATCTGAAAAAAGAAGGAGTGACCCAGATCGTGGTGACCCATGATTTGGTTTTTGCCGAAAATATCGGCGATCAATTATTAAAAGTAGCAGGAGAATAAGGGGGAGAACAAAATGAAAAAATTACTATTGACGGGAATCGCAGCAGCAAGTGTATTTTTATTAGGGGCGTGCGGCAGCAGCAATGACACCACAACCAGTGCCGCCGACAAAGAAGAAGTGATCGTCGGCCTAGACGATACTTTTGTACCGATGGGCTTTAAAGACGACCAAGGCAACATCGTTGGGTTTGATGTGGATTTAGCCACAGCGATTTTGGATCTAACAGGAACCAAAGTCAAATTTCAACCAATCGATTGGTCCATGAAAGAAACCGAACTAAGCAATGGCACCATCGATATGATCTGGAACGGGTATACCAAAACTGCAGCTCGTGAAGAAAAAGTATTGTTTACAGATACTTATATGGAAAACAAACAAGTCTTGGTCACAGCGAAATCAAGCGGCATTACTAGCTTTGATGATATGGAGGGCAAAGTCTTAGGTGCCCAAGAAGGTTCTTCTGGTTATGAGACCTTCAATAACCAACCGGAAGTTTTGAAGGATCTCGTAGACGGCAATGACGCAACCTTGTATGCCAGCTTTAATGAAGCCTTTATCGATTTAGAAAACGGTCGGATCGACGGTCTTTTGATCGACCGTGTCTACGCAGAATATTATTTGACTCAAACAGGCAAAACCGCTGACTTCAACGAAATCGAAAGCCCCTTTGAAGCAGAAGATTTTGCTGTAGGTGTGCGGAAAGACGATCAAGCCATGGCAGATAAAATCAATGATGGTTTGAAAGAATTGCAAGACAATGGTACCTTTGCTGAAATCTCTGAAAAGTGGTTTGGCGAAGACGTCACACCAAACTAAAAACAAGTCAACAAGAGGCACTGGCTGCTTAGCGGCTGGTGTTTTTTTCATCATTTAAGAAATTTTCGCTTAAATTCCAGCACCTAACCAAAATTTCTCACAGGAAAACTTTTGTTCGCCTTCTTTTTTCGTTATAATAGGGAAAGATGAAAAGAGGGATAGAAATGGCGCAAAAAAAACGCGCAAAGAAACGCAAAACAAAAAAACAACAAAAACAGCAAGAGAAATTAATGCTGGTCGGCGTCGGCCTGCTCTTTGTCTTGTTTTCGATATTTGGCTTTTTCCATTTAGGTTTTTTAGGAACCTTGATTGCCAACGGGTTTCGGATCGTTGGCGGAAACACGTACCAATTTTTGAGTGTTGCCCTAGCCGCTTATGGTGTCTGGTTAGCGATCAAAACGACCGAAGCTCGATTTAAGAGTATTCGGCGAGTGATTGGCTGTGTATTGGTGTATTTTGGTTTACTGATCATACTCCATGCGCAAATCTTTAGTAATGTGGTGGGAGAACCAGCCAATATCTTCCGAACCACGTGGATGACGCTGTTAGGCGATATTCGGCGCAGCCAAGTGACCCAAAATGTCGGGGGCGGAATGATTGGCGCCATGCTTTATGGGGCGACCTATTTTCTTGTTTCCCAGATCGGCAGCTACATCATCGCTGTTTTACTCATGCTGATCGGGGCGTTCTTGTTCAGCCAAATGAGCAGCCACGAGTTAGTCGAGCACCTGCAAGTAGCTGGTGACAAGCTGCAGCGGTTGTTAGAAGGCTCTCCAGAAAAGCAAGCCGAACGAGAAGCCCGCAAAGCGGAACGAGCAGCAGAGAAACAAGCGGCGAAAGAAGCCAAAAAAGAAGCCGAGCGAGCAGCAGTCATGGCGGAGATCAAAGAAAAGAATCAAGTCCGACCAATGACAGAAGACGAAAAATCAGCAAAAGAACAGCAGATGCAAGCCCCAGCTGATTTTGAACCAGAGCAGCTGAGCTTTGTACCCATCGACCACTTCCAGGAATTGCCGCAAGCGGCGGGACCAGAGGCCGCTCAAGCACCACATCCAGCAGGAAACAAACCGGCACCAAGCAAAAAGGTCAATGAAGACGGGGAGATCCTCGATGACGATGGTGAAGTATTGGAATTTGAGATTTCGGAAGAAGCTGAAAATCGTGATTATGAATTGCCTTCAGCGCAATTACTCGATTCGATCCCTTCAACGGATCAAAGCAGCGAGTACAAAAAGATCGAACAAAATATCGGTGTGTTAGAAACTACCTTCCAAAGCTTCGGTGTTGACGCAAAAGTCGTCAAAGCCAGCTTAGGACCAGCAGTAACCAAATTCGAAGTTCAACCAGCAGTAGGGGTCAAAGTCAGCAAAATCGTCGGGTTGACCGACGATATCGCCTTGGCCTTAGCTGCCAAAGATGTGCGGATGGAAGCGCCGATCCCAGGGAAATCATTGATTGGGATCGAAGTTCCAAACAGTGCAGTCAGCATGGTTTCATTCCGAGAAGTGATCGAAGCCCAACCAGATCATCCAGATAAACTATTAGAAGTACCTTTAGGACGCGACATTTCTGGTCGTGTCCAAACGGCAGACTTAACGAAAATGCCCCATCTCTTGATTGCCGGATCGACTGGGAGCGGGAAGTCCGTAGCCATCAACGGCATCATCACCAGTATTTTGATGCGGGCAAAACCCCATGAAGTCAAATTGATGATGATCGACCCGAAAATGGTTGAATTAAATGTTTACAATGGGATTCCCCATCTCTTGACACCCGTTGTGACCAATCCCCGCAAAGCGGCGCAAGCGTTGCAAAAAGTGGTCAAGGAAATGGAAGAACGCTACGAAAAATTTGCGGCAACTGGGGTCCGAAACATTACTGGTTACAACGATTTAGTGATCAATAAGAATTTAGAAGATGGCGAAAATCGTCCGATCTTGCCATTCATTGTGGTGATCGTCGATGAGTTAGCTGACTTGATGATGGTTGCTAGCAACGAAGTCGAAGATGCCATCATTCGTTTGGCGCAAATGGCGCGGGCAGCTGGTATCCATATGATCTTAGCAACGCAACGACCAAGTGTGGATGTCATTACAGGGATCATCAAAGCCAATGTTCCATCACGGATGGCCTTTGCTGTTTCCAGCGGTGTCGATTCGCGGACCATCATTGATGGGAACGGAGCCGAAAAACTACTGGGACGCGGCGACATGCTGTATCTGCCGATGGGTGAGAACAAACCGATTCGGGTCCAAGGGGCCTTTATTTCCGACCAAGAAGTCGAACGAGTGGTTGAATTCGTGACAGATCAGCAAGAAGCCAATTATGAAGAAAAAATGATGGTCACTGAGGAAGAAACGAGTGCTGGCAGCAGCGGACAACCGCAAGATGAGCTATTCGAAGATGCCAAAGCTCTTGTGGTGGAAATGCAGACCGCCAGCGTTTCTCTCTTGCAGCGACGTTTTCGTATCGGCTATAACCGAGCAGCTCGGTTAGTGGATGAATTAGAAGATCAAGGCGTCGTAGGACCTTCTGAAGGCAGCAAGCCGCGGAAAGTCTTGATTGAGCCGCAACCAGAAGACATTCCTACCTTTGATGAATAAGGAGAACAAGACCAATCCAATGAGAGAAAGGCGAGATAGCAATGAAACGCAAACACATTCTTTACCGTGATGTTGCCGATAAGCTCAAAGAAGACATCATGTCGGGTCGCTACCCGATTGGTTCGTTTTTACCGACGGAAACAGAATTGGAAGCTACCTTCAATGTCAGCAAGATCACTGTCCGCAAAGCCATCGAATTGTTAGCGGCAGATGAGTATGTGGAAAAACGCAGCGGACGTGGGACGACGGTTTTAAGCAATCGCCCCTACAACAAGCTGTCAAAAGGCACGACGTTTAGCCAATTGCTTGAAAAGACCGGCAAGGAATACACAAAGAAAAACCTCAGCTATGAATTAGTCGAACTTGCGCCTGAACACCCTGCGTATTCTTTAATGGGCAAAGAAGTCATGCGTTTACGTCGCATGTACTATTTTGACCACCAACCTTTTATTTACTATGAGTACCATTTGCCAAAGCAACTAAAGGGAACCTCCATCGAGGTCTTTGAAGAAAAATCATTGTATCGCCTATTGGATGAACATCGAATGATCATCGATCGCTTTCAAGATGCGTTTGTGGCAACGACGTTGACTGAAGAGCAACAGAAGTTTATGATCACGCCGGAGATCGCTGCCTTGAAACGAACCCGTTATTCGTATGATCTACAAGGAGAAGTGGTAGAATATACAGAAGGGATCTATAACACTGCCTTGCATCCGTATATGATCGAATTTGAAGCCTAGTCATTGATTAGGCTTTTTTAGCAAAAAGTGGTACCAAAATCAGAAGTGGAGCGTGAAATACATGAGAAAAATCGCCTTTTTAGGAGCCGGTAACATGGCAAAAGCCATCATCAACGGCTTGATTGCAGCAAAGCTGTATGAACCAGCAGAGATCTTGGTTTATAACCATCGCTACGAGCCGACGTTGGCACAATTAGAAAAAGAAACCGGAATCACTGGGACAACTAAGCTGGCGGATGTCACAGAAAAAGCAGAGATCTTCGTCTTAGCAGTCAAACCTTTTGTCTTTCCCCGCTTGCTTGCTGATTTAAAAGCAGGATTGACTGAGGAACACTTGCTAGTATCCATTGCCGCGGGTGTGACGATCGCGCAAATGGAAGAAATCATCGGTGCGCACAAAATCGTGCGGGTCATGCCAAATACCCCCGCACTTGTCGGCGAAGGGATGTCTTCTATCAGCCCCAACGGTCAAGTAACGGAAGCCGAAGCCAACGAAGTCAAACAACTTTTTGAAAGCCTTGGGAAAGCCGAGCAAGTACCAGAAAGCATGATCGATGCAGTCATTGGTGTCAGTGGTTCTTCGCCAGCCTACACGTATTTATTCATTGAAGCTTTGGCAGATGGAGCAGTGGCAGAAGGTATGCCGCGGCCGATGGCGTATGAATTTGCTGCTCAAGCGGTATTAGGCGCAGCGAAGATGGTACTAGAGACGAAGGAACACCCAGGTGTTTTAAAGGATCGTGTCAGCTCGCCTGGGGGCACAACGATCCAAGCAGTCAAAACCTTAGAGGAAAATGGCTTTCGTGCGGCTGTCATCAAAGCAGTGCAAGCAGCTGCTGACAAAAGTCGGGAAATGTCTTGATCCCCAGTGAGTGAGGAAAAAATCTTAGCAAAACGAAGGAGCGTTTATGAAAGAACTTTTGATTTTTGATTTTGATGGATTGTTAGTCGATACTGAAAAAGTCTATTTTGATGGGTGGTTGGCTCTATTTAAAAAGTATCAGCTTCCGATTACAGCCGCTGATATTTTTGGTTGGCGTGGTCAAAGTTGGCAACAGACTGCCACTAAATTAGCCGACCTCGTAGGTGGTCAGCAGCGGGTGCAGGAATTACGAGCAGAACGGGAAGTCTATATTGCCCAGCAAATAACCGATGGCACCTTCAAAACTAAACCCTATGCGAAAGAAACCATTGCATTGGCTCGGGAGAAAGGCTTCCAAACGGCACTAGCCACCTCGACGATGAAAAAAAGAGCCTCTGAATTGTTGGCGCATTTCGATTTGTTGCAGGCCTTTGACTATCAGACCTTTGGCGATGATGTCTCCGCCCATAAACCTGATCCAGCACCTTACTTGCTGACTTTAGAAAAAGCGCAAGTCGCAGCAGAAAAAGCATTAGTCATGGAAGATTCTCTTGTGGGAGCAACAGCTGCGACACGTGCGGAGATTGATGTCGTGCTGATTCCCGATCAAAGTTTTGATCAAGTCTACTCCCCAGAAGAAAAGGCCGGACTTCAGTTATATGGCGAAGCCACCTCACTGAAATATGTGTATGATTTATTGGCAAAGGATCAACTGAAATAACACCTAAAAAAACTTCCTTTTCGTTGCAGAAAAAGGCAGTTTTTTTTGTGAAGAAAAGACCGGTAAAAAAACAGTTCAAAGGATATGAGTGGTTTGTTTTTCGCCATCATGGTAAAGTTAAAGAAAGTTTAACAATAAGCGAAAAAAAACAAAAAGTAAAGGGGTTTCATTTTGACAAAAACGTCCATTTGTCAAAAGGACTTTTCTTGGTCGATCGTAGCCGTTGGCGGCGGGGGAAAAACATGGTAAATTATCCTTCGACGAAGAACTAGTGGGGGAAGAAAAAAATGAATAAACTAAAGAATGTTTTCTATTTATATAAACTGGACTGGAAACGAATTTTCAGCAATCCAATCTCTGCATTTTTGATCATTGCCTTAATGATCTTACCCTCGCTTTATGCGTGGTTCAATATCAAAGCACTTTGGGATCCATATGGCAACACCAGTGAATTGCCAATCGCCGTGTATAGTGCGGATAAAGGGGCAGAATTTCAAGGCAAGCATATCGATATCGGTGATGAAGTCATCGACACCCTCCATGATAACAAACAGTTAGGATGGCGTTTCGTGGATTCAAAAGAGGACTTGGTAGAAGGGGTCAAATCAGGAAAATATTACGCCGGTATTTATCTGCCAGCTGATTTTTCAGATGATCTGATCAGTTTTACCAGCGGGACAATTGAAAAACCGACGATCGAGTATTACAGTAACCAAAAAATCAACGCCATCGCACCAAAAATCACCGAAAAAGGAGCCAGCAGTCTTCAAGAAGAAATCTCACAAAACTTTATTGAGACTGCCAGCTCCACGTTAATAAAAGTCTTCAATGAAATCGGCTATGACATTGATTCCAACTTAGTCAGCATCAACAAAGTCAAATCCATGATCTTAGATACCGATGACAATTTGGCTACGATCGACGGTTATACGAAAGAGATCGTCACCTTGCACGATAAGTTTCCAGAAATCAAAGAAAAGATCGCAAAAGCCGAAGAATTTACCGATTATATTCCGCAAGTGGATGCCATGGGGGAAAAACTGATTGGCCTAAACGATAAGCTGCCGACATTGAAGAAAGAAGCCAGCATCATTTTGACCTTGCAAGAGAAGATCCCAGAGATCCAAAATGCCGGCAAACAATTGAAGATGATCGATGATGATTTTGATGACATTGCCAGCACCATGACGGACGGCATCGATACCGCCAAACAAGGACTGCAAGTCATCGAACAAGTTCAAGCAGCGTTACCACAGATCGAACAACTAGGTGACCAAGCCGCCAGCTTCGCCACCGCGACCAAAGATGGGGCGCAACAGTTCAAAGATGCCTTGCCAAGTATTTCTAGCAGTGCGCAAGTGACGATTGAATCAGCTAAACAAGTTGCTTCGACAACAGCTAAATGGTCCGAAAAATTAAACGAGTCCATCAATAAAGACCAATTAGAAAAAGATCGAGAATCAATTTTACAGACGATTGATGGGTTACAGCAAAATATTCAGCAACAACAAAGTATGCTAGATGCCTTAATTGCGTTTCTAGAAAATATTGAAGGTTCAGCTGGAAATGATCAAATTCAAGGCGTGATTGGTCAGCTAAAAGCTGTGAAAAATCATTTGGCGAATTTATCTCAACTTTTAGATGGGGCAAAAAAAGCTGTTCAAAATAGTGATGTCGATGGATTGAAGGGATATCTTACTAACATAACTGAACTAGCTAATGAGATAGAAAGTTTACTGCAAGAGATTGATGTACCATCTATCACCACCACCATCAACGACATTCTAACCAAACTAATCGAAACCATCACCACTGCCGAAGATGTCTTGAAAAAAGCTCAAGAAATCGACTTTGACTCGTTGCTGTCTTCCACCAAATCAGTGGTCAGCAATGCCGTGACGATTTTGGAAAAATACCAAAAAGAATTGCCTGCCATCAAACAAGAATTGCACGATGCCAATACGATGCTGAATGGTCATATGGATGAAATCGTCAATGCCATCAATAAAGGAGCCGACCTGTACAACAACGAATTGCCAGTGGTCGAAGAAAAGTTAGGGCTGGCCGTAAACTTCTTGCAAAACGATTGGCCAACCATCAAATCAGAAATCAGTTCTACGATGGCGATGGTGGATGAAAAACTGCCAGAAGTTGAAAAAGCCTTGGATGCGGCCGTTGATTTAATCAATAACGATTGGCCAAGTATCAAAGCTGGCATCCACAAAGCCGCTGATGCGATCAGAGCAGGCGAAAATGAAGTCGATCTCGGGGAAGTCATCAAATTATTGAAACTTGATGCTACGGATGAAGCTGACTTCTTCAAACAACCAGTGGAATTAAAGAGCAATGAAATCTATCCAATCGCCAACAATGGTTCAGCTAGCACACCATTTTATACCGCATTGTGTTTGTGGGTAGGGGCATTATTGTTGTCAAGTGTCGCTACAACGGAGTATCATTTAGAGAAGAAAGACAAAAAACGCTTTACACAACGTGAAACCTTTGTGGCACGGATGCTGACGTTCTTGACGATGGCAGTTGCCCAAAGTTTGATCGTGACCCTAGGAAATATGTTTTTATTAGGCGTCGATGTCCACAACCCTGTGTACAGTGTCTTCTTCGCATTACTCGTCGGACTCGCCTTTATGATGATCGTCTACGTACTGGCGGGACTGTTCGGCAACCTCGGGAAAGGGATCGCCATCATTATTTTGGTTCTCTCCATTTCAGGTGGGGGAGGAAACTACCCAATCCAAGTCTCTGGGAAGTTCTTCCAATTCATTAATCCGCTACTGCCATTTACCCATGCGGTCAATCTGTTAAGAGAATCAGCCGGTGGGATCTATTGGCCAAATGCTATCCCGCAGTTGATCATTTTAACGATTTTGTTCCTGGTCTTTGGGATCGTCGGTACGTACGCGTATCCTTATCTAGTCAACTCTACGAAGAAACTAAGTGACATTTCCAAAGAAAGTCATTTCTTCCACTAAAATCTTAAAGCAGAAAGAGCATTTGTTCTTTCTGCTTTTGTGCCATCACGTGAAATTTCTAATAATCAAAAGAGGGAAAAAGGGTCGTTTTTTCATCTGATTTTCATTGACTTTTCGCGGTTACAAGAGTAGCATACAGTCTTGATAATTCAATATTTGTGAGGATATCGTTACAAGTTTAACGAAGGATTTTTTCATGAAAAGGAGTGTAGAAAAAGTGGAGTATTTGAAACGTTTGTTGGTCGGACGTCCATTGAAATCCGCAGAGAATGATGAACAAAAACTGAGCCGGACGGCGGCCCTTGCGTTGCTATCTTCTGATGCTTTGTCTTCGATTGCTTATGGGACAGAGCAGATCGTTGTCGTATTAGTGGCACTTTCCGCTGCTGCTATCTGGTATTCATTGCCGATCGCTGCTTTTGTTATTATTCTTTTGATTTCATTGACCTTGTCTTACCGCCAGATCATTCATGCTTACCCTCACGGCGGTGGGGCATATGTAGTAAGTAGTGAAAATTTAGGGGAAAATGCGGGCCTGATTGCCGGCGGCTCCCTGTTGATCGATTATATGCTGACAGTGGCAGTATCCGTCTCAGCAGGGGCAGAAGCCATCACTTCAGCTGTGCCGGCGTTGTTCGGTCATCAAGTGGCGATTTCTGTCGTGATCGTGCTCTTGATCATGATGATGAATCTGCGAGGGTTGCGAGAATCAGCTAGCTTCTTGATGATTCCTGTCTACACCTTTATCGCAGTGATCACAGTCTTGATCGTGGTCGGTTTGTACAATATCGTAACGGGTGCGCAACCGTTAAATGCAACCGCACTACCGGGAGCGGTCGTACCTGGGGTATCCGTAGCCTTGATCTTACGGGCTTTCTCATCAGGTTCCTCTTCTTTGACAGGGGTCGAAGCGATCAGTAACGCTGTGCCGTTTTTCAAAAAACCACGGGCGAAAAATGCAGCTGCGACCTTGACGATCATGGCGTCGATTTTAGGGTTCTTCTTTGTCGGCATCACTTTTATCAACTATTGGTATGGTATCGTACCAGAAACAGAAGTGACCGTTCTATCTCAAATCGGTTCCGCCGTTTTTGGTCATGGGTTTATGTACTACGTTTTGCAATTTGCCACAGCGCTGATTTTAGCAGTTGCCGCAAATACCGGATTTTCCGCCTTCCCTGTGTTGGCGTATAACCTAGCGAAAGACAAATATATGCCACACATGTATCAAGACCGTGGGGATCGTCTCGGCTACTCAAACGGGATTATCACCTTAGCTGCTGGTTCCATCGTCCTATTGTTTATCTTCCAAGGATCGACCGAGCGTTTGATTCCGTTGTATTCCATCGGGGTATTCATTCCTTTTGCACTATCCCAAAGCGGAATGGTCGTCAAATGGAAAAAAGAAGGCAAGGGCTGGTTCTTTAAATCGATCGCCAACATCATTGGGGCTTTGATTTCTTTTGCGATCATTGCCATCTTGTTCGTGTATCGCTTAGGCGATATTTGGCCATTTTTCATTATCATGCCGATCCTCTTGTATATCTTTTACAAGATCCATGATCATTATAAAAAAGTCGCAGAACAGCTGCGATTGGAAAAACAAGAAGCACTGCATGTCTATGAAGGAAATACCGTGATCGTTCTCGTCGGAAATGTTACCCGAGTAAATATCGGCGCATTGAACTATGCCCAATCGATTGGTGATTATGTCGTGGCGATGCACGTCTCGTTGGATGAAGATGTGAAGAAAGAAAAAGAGATCGAACAAGAATTTAAGCAAAAATTCCCAGACGTGCGTTTCTCCGTCGTTCATTCTTCGTATCGTTCGATTGAAAATCCCATCTTGCGTTATGTGGATCTAGTCAGCCGCAATGCAGCCAAACACAATTACACAACGACCGTCATCATTCCACAGTTTGTCCCAAGACGTCGCTGGCAAAATATTTTGCACAACCAAACAAGCCTGCGCTTGCGTTTCAGACTCTCTTGGCGTGAAAACATCATTGTAAGTACGTACAGTTACCATTTGAAGAAATAACAAAACGCTAGTTTAGCGACCTGATTCCCAAAAGAAATGTTTGGGGCAGCCGCTAAGACTAGCGTTTTTTTTAGCTATAAAACATTTTTAGTTTGATATCTTGATCGTAATTCCCAAACCCCTTGCCAAAGAGGGTACAACCGCCGACATGCTCGGCATCTTCTTTGACCTCCACTTTTAAATGCCACGTATCTTCGTAGGCAGGTATATCCTTGATCGTAATGGCGGAAAGAGGAACACCTTCCATGTAGGTTCCATGATCCATGATGCGAATCGTCTTTAATAACCCGTACTGATTGAGATTGTCTGGATACCAATCCGGTGTATACTTGCCGCGAATATCTGCAAAATCCCCTGGGCTAGTCCATGTACCAAGCTCCACACCATTTAAGCTGAAGGTGATATCTGACGGCCAGTTGTTATTGGAAAAAGGAAATTCAGACGAAACTTCCATTGAAATCTCCATCATTTCGAGTTTTTCTTCTTTTGCTAAGAAGTTTGGCGATTGGTATTCGACAAATCCTTTCGTAAACCACAAGATGCGGGCATCCATTCGTCGGGGATCCATGAAAAACTTCGGTTCATCCACCATTCCCACAAAATCAGCTGAAGTAGCAAGCCCGCACGTTGGTTCTACCGAATAATTTGTATAATGACCGATCGGTATCGCCGTTTCTTTCGTATCAAAGGCATTAAAGATTTTCTCAGGAAAGTTGATATCGATATGATCCACTCTTAAACTGGAAATCTTTTTTTGCCCCACACGCTCTGTTTTGATGATTTTGGCTTCTTCTAATTTTTTGATGTGCATCGTAATGATAGCGCTGCTTAAGCCCAACTCTTGTGCCAACTCTTTGACATTCATCTTGTTTTTAGCCAGCAATTGAATGATTTTGATTCGCACGTTACTGGCAAGTGCCTCATAGACAGGCAATGCTTCTTGATTGATTTCTAATTGCATCGTGTCACCTCCGCATAAACTGTTTGATTTACTTGAATGTTAACATATTTGCTAATTTGTGTAAATAGCGTTGTTTATTTCGTTAGTTATTAATATATTTATTAATTAATATAGATATTATCTTGAATAAATTAATCAAAATATTGTTGACAGCGATTACAAATCAAGTTATGATTTATTTGTAAATTGAAAGTGTTTGCAAACATCAATTTCTATGTTTTGTTTTTGTGAATTGTTTATAGGCTTCTTTATAGGAAACATCTTAGGTGTTAGGAATTATTATGAGCAGTTAGTAAGGTCTTTTTTAAGAGATGTCAATGAACAAATGTGATAACGTACCTGCAAATATCTATAAAACTTGAGAGGATGGAAAAGATGAACATCAAAAAGGTTATTTTTTCGGGAGCAGTTCTAGGTTTAAGTAGTTTGGTATTAGGAGCCTGCGGAAACAGTAATAATAGTTCAGGTGATGATAGCGGAAGTAAAGAAATTACGTTTATGTTTCGAGGCGGCGAGGACGAGAAGAAAGCCTATGAAACAGCAATTAAACAATTTGAGGAAGAAAATGATGTAAGCGTTAAGATTATTGCCACAGATGCTGATCAATATGCAACAAAGCTGCAAGCGGCAATCTCAGGCGGTAATATGCCCGATGTTTTCTATGTAGAACAAAGCAATCTAATGGCTTACGTTGATAATGGTGTTTTGCTAGATATTACGGATGAAATTGAGAATTCAGATTTTGATCTTTCAAACATTTGGGAATATGGGGTAAACAGTTATCGGTATGATGGTGAAAAAGTTGGTAGCGGTGCTTTGTATGGATTACCAAAAGATGTTGGACCATTTGCTTTAGGATATAACAAAGACATGTTTAAAGAAGCTGGTATTGATTTGCCAGATACAGATATGCCTTATACATGGGATGAATTCGTTGAAGTATCTAAACAGTTGACGAAGGATTCTGATGGAGATGGAAATCTTGACCAATGGGCAACAGGATTTAACGTAAACTGGAGTTTACAAGCTTTTGTTTGGAGTAACGGAGCAGATTGGATCAACGAAGCCAAAGATACCGTTACAGTCGATACACCAGAATTTGCGGAAGCATTGCAATGGTTTGCGGATCTGCAAAATGTGCATGAACTCACCCCTTCAATTTCTGATGCACAAACATTGGATACGTATCAAAGATGGATGAACGGGGAGATTGCTTTCTTTCCTGTAGGACCTTGGGATATGAGTACGTATGCAGGATTAGATTTTGAGTATGACTTGATGCCTTGGCCAGCAGGCTCTACAGGCGAATCTGCAACGTATATCGGTTCTTTAGGAATTGGTGTTGCCAGCAAAACCAAACATCCAGAAGAAGCAGTGAAATTAGTTGAATATTTAAGTGCATCTGAAGAAGGACAACAACAATTAGTAGACGCACAGATTCAAATTCCTAACCTGATTGATATGGCTGAAGAATGGGCTTCTGATACGGATAGTGTGCCTAATAATAAACAAGAATTTATTGACATCGTCCAAGATTATGGTCGCGCTTTGCCAGTAGCAACAACCTACAATGCAGAATGGTACGATGAATTCTTTATCAATATCCAACCTGTGTTAGATGGAGATCAAACGGCAGCGGATTATTTAAAAGAAGTTCAACCTAAGATGCAAGAAAAACTAGACTCAGCGATTCGCCAACAAGAAACAGCAAGATAGACTCACTGGGGTCACATATCTATGTGACCCCAAAGATTTTTATGGAGGGACGCGTAATGGAACAAGTGGAAATAAAAAAAACAAAAAATAAAAATAGTCTTTATGCAAAAGAGCACAAAGTTGCTTTCTTGTTCGTTCTACTTCCAGTTTTAGGATTTATTTTGTTTTCATTGATACCTTTGGGCTATTCGGTTTATGCTGCCTTTACAGATTGGAACGGTCTAGGGCAAATGAATTTTATCGGTCTTGAGAACTTTCAGAAGCTTTTTAGAGATGAGTACTTCTATAAGACGATGTTTAATACCGTCTTTTTGATGTTAGGAATTCCAATCGGTTTGATTTTGTCATTTATGCTGGCATCAGCACTGAGCAGAGGAATTAAAGGAACGACGATTTTTCGAACAATCTATTATATTCCAGTCATCTCATCATTAGCAGCCATTTCGATTTTGTGGCAATGGGCTTACAATGGTGATTTTGGTTTAGTCAATCAGGTCTTGGATATCTTCGGTATCAGCGGCCCTAACTGGTTGCAAAACCCATCAACAGTCAAACCGGCAATTATTATTATGTCTGTTTGGAAAGGCTTGGGCTATTCGATGCTCTTGTACTTGGCAGCGATTCAAAGTGTACCCAAAACCTTTTATGAAGCAGCAGAATTAGATGGTGCTTCTTCTTTTCAAAAGTTTCGCAATATCACTTGGCCGATGGTTAGACCAGTCACTTTCTTTTTAGTCGTTACGAATATTATCGGCGGCTCACAAATCTTTACGGAAATAAACATTATGACACCAACTGGCGGACCACAATATAGCAGTGCTACGGTCGTTTGGTATATCTGGCAAAAAGCTTTCAGAAATTGGCAAATGGGTTATGCAAGCAGTATGGCGTTGATTCTAGCAGTATTGGTTTTTGTGATAACAGCATTCCAATTCTATATGAACAATCGTTCAAGCTATAAATTAGATTAGGAGGGAAAAGAATGAAAAAACTGAAAATAAGCAACGTACTCATTATTTTAATTCTCTCCCTTGGAGCAGTTATTATGGTGGGGCCGTTACTTTGGATGATCTCAACATCGCTAAAAGACCGAGCTGGCGTCTTCCAGCTGCCACCTCAATGGATTCCAGACCCAGTACAATTTGATGCGTACAAACGTTTATCTGAGCTGGACACTTTGTTCTCAGGGATTAAAAATACAGTGATCGTTTCACTTTCTGTAACTGTTGTAGGTACTCTGACATCCAGTTTAGCTGCCTTCTCATTTGCCAAATTACGGATGCCGCATAAAGATGCGCTATTTCTAATTCTTTTAGCCGCTTTGATGATTCCCTATCCAGCGGTGATGATCCCACAATTTATGATGTTCTCCCAAATTGGCTGGGTTGATACGTTATTACCATTGATCATTCCGGGAATGTTTGGGAATATCACGATGATTTTCTTTTTGCGACAATATTTATCTAATATTCCTGATTCGATCGTTGAGGCGGCAAAAATTGATGGGGCGGGCTATTTACAAACCTTTATCCAATTGATTTTCCCGTTGATTCGTCCAGCAGTTGCTGCTCAATTTATTTTATGGTTTATGGGCGCTTGGAATGACTACTTAGCACCATTGATCTACTTGAATAGTCCAGAAAAACAAACATTGCAAGTAGTGATCGCAAACTTAAATGCCGCCTATGCAATTCAAACGGATTATCCGTTGATTATGGCAGCTTCCGTTGTTTCATTACTTCCGGTTTTGATCGTATTTATTATTTTTCAAAAGCAAATTATTGAATCAGTTGCACTTTCTGGAATGAAAGGGTGAGTAGATGTTTCTAAAAGCAATGAACTGGCTAAATGCATTCGTACTTCTGATAGAACTAAATATTTTGTGGCTTCTAGGTATTTTAGCTGGTTTTTTTGTGGTCGGCTTTGTTCCCAGTACTGTTGCTGTCTTAACGATTCTAAATAAAGAGGATCTATTTACAGGCTATTACTCTTATATAGAAGTATTGACTTTATTTTGGAAAAACTATGTGTCAGCCATTCGCTTATACAAATGGCGGGTCTTTATATTTCCACTTATTCTAGGCATTCTCTATTTGGAATTGCTGATTGTGCAGCAAAGTGATCTAATGAGAGCATTTTTCCAATGGCCACTTTTGTTTTTGTTCAGTTATGTGATTTTAGTATTGATCAATTTATCCTTAGTCACTCGATTGAGTAAAGATAAGTGGAGGAAAAAAGCCGTTTTTTCATTGACGAGTCCATTCTTGTTACCAAAAGAATCGTTTCTTTGCCTTTTGATGGTTCTCACATTTTCAATTGTTAGCATGGCGTATCATTGGTTCTTTTTTGTCGCAATTTCAATCTTTTTGTACAGTGCCAGCAAGTGCTTGTTGTCAGGCTATAGCAAGAAAGGATTGTTAAAATCATGATCAAAAAATTTCTTTTCTCGTGTGTTCCTCTAATGGTTCTTTTATCTGGCTGTACTGCTTCTGCAGTTGAAGAAGTCTTGTCCCCTCCTGAGTTTGCCGATGTTAGTGTCCATGACCCATCGGTGATCAAAGCGGATGATACATTTTATATTATTGGATCACATATGCAATTTGCCAAGTCTCAGGATTTGATGAAGTGGGAGCAGATATCTAATTCAGTATCTGAAGATACACTATTTGAGAATATTCGAGAAGAATTGGCAGAAGAGTTTGAGTACGCACAGATAGATACGTTATGGGCTAGTGATATCCAACAGTTTAAGAATGGAAAATACTATTTGTACTATTGTTTGTGTCAAGGAACTTCACCGCTCTCCGTAATGGGAGTGGCGGTATCTGACTCTATTGAAGGTCCTTATGAAAAAGTCGAATCTTTTCTTTATTCAGGAACCTCTCCGCAGTTTGGTGAAGCGTACAATGCAGCGATTCATCCAAATGCGATCGATCCTCATGTTTTTTATGACAATGAAGGAAAATTATGGATGGTCTATGGATCATACTCAGGTGGGATTTTTATCCTAGAAATGGATGATGAAACGGGTTTGCCTAAAGATCGCAATTCTTACGGAACACATTTGATGGGCGGAAATCACAGTCGCATCGAAGCACCATACATTCAATATAATCAAGAAAATGGCTACTATTACTTGTTCACTTCATTTGGTGGGCTAGATGCAGACGGTGGATATAACCTTCGAGTCGCGCGGTCAAAGAATCCCGATGGTCCTTATGAAGACAGCCAAGGAAATCCAATGGCTGAGGTCAAAGGGAAATTTGGAACGGTTTTTGATGACGCAAGTATTCAAGACTTCGGAACTAAAATTATGGGGAACTTCCTATATACCGAAAATACGAGCAATGAAGGGGTGGGCTATGTTTCGCCAGGTCACAACTCGACCTATTATGATGAAGAAACCAATCAATATTACCTGATTTTCCATACACGTTTTCCAAATAGCGGAGAATACCATTCTGTGAGAGTCCATCAAATGTTTTTCACAGAAGCAGGCTGGCCGGTTGTTTCTCCATTGAGATACAGCGAAGAAACGATTGCTGACTATACAAAGAATCAAGTTACGGGTGTCTATACGCTGATTTCCTTTGACAAGTTTTTAACGGATGATTTGAAAGAACCACAGGAAATTACAGTTGAAAAAAATGGCACGATCAAAGGTGATCGCACTGGAACATGGGAACTAGCAGAAAAGAATAGTCAAGAAGATTCAAGTGTGGTTATCGATGACACTGTTTATAAAGGGAAGTTTCTTTCCGGCTGGGATGAAAATCAGCAAAAGCAAGTAATGACATTTACAGGTACCTCAGAAGCAGGAGTACCATTATTTATTGTTAGGAATGAGGAGTAAGGTATGGCAAAAGCAAATGCAGAGACAATACAAAATCCAATCGTGTATGAACGAGCAGACCCTTGGGTATATTTACATTCCGATGGTTACTATTATTTTACAGGTTCAGTTCCTGGGTATCAGTCGATTGAACTTAGACGAGCGAAAAGCCTCAATGAACTGGAAGATGCGGAAAGAAAGACGGTTTGGCAGGCACATGAGTCGGGACCAATGAGTGAATTGATTTGGGCGCCAGAAATTCATTTTATCGCTGATAAGTGGTATATCTATTTTGCCGCGAGTGATAATGAAGAGATCAGAAATGAAAATCATCATCATCGAATGTTCGTGATCGAAAATAATGCAAGTGACCCTTTTGAAGGGGAATGGGAAGAAAAAGGACAGGTCATCACGCAATTTGAAAGTTTTAGTTTAGATGCAACGGTGTTTGAACATCAGGAGAAACTTTATTATGTTTGGGCGCAACAAGATCCAAGAATTCCAGGAAACTCTAATCTTTATCTATCAGAAATGGAAAATCCATGGACACTAAAAGGAAAGCAGCTTTTACTATCGATCCCTGAATACCCTTGGGAACAGATTGGTTTCATGGTGAATGAGGGACCAGCTGTGCTTAAGCGAAATGGTAAGATTTTTATCACTTATTCTGGCAGTGCTACAGATGAAAATTACGCTATGGGATTATTGTGGACAGACGAAAATAGTGATTTATTGAATGGATTTTCTTGGCACAAATCCCAAGAGCCAGTCTTTCAAACGTCAGAACGGAATTCTCAATATGGACCGGGGCATAACTCTTTTACAAATGGGGCAGATGGTGAGGACATTTTAGTTTATCATGCAAGACCAGAAAAAAATCAGGCAGGCGATCCTCTGGCAAACCCGAATCGACATGCAGTTGCACAACCATTCACTTGGGATGAAAAAGGATTCCCAGTTTTTGGCGAGCCGGTCGCAAACAATAAATTAGAGATGAAGGTGAACTGATTGACGATCAACATTCAAAACACAAAATCAGGAACAACGATCAGCAAATATATCTACGGTCATTTTGCAGAGCATTTAGGCCGTTGTATCTATGAAGGATTATACGTTGGAGAAGATTCGCCGATCCCAAATAAAAATGGGATGCGGATCGATGTGGTTGAAGCACTGAAAAACATTCAAATCCCTGTGCTGCGTTGGCCAGGCGGCTGCTTCGCCGATGAATACCATTGGAAAGACGGGATTGGTCCTAAAGAAAACCGCAAAACGATGGTCAACACGCACTGGGGCGGCGTGACTGAAAACAATCATTTCGGGACCCATGAATTTTTTGAATTGATCAAGCAGCTGGAATGTGACGCGTATGTCAACGGCAATGTCGGCAGCGGAACGGTGCAAGAAATGTCGGAATGGGTGGAATACATCACGATGGATGGCATTTCTCCGATGGCTGATCTTCGCAGAGAAAATGGCCATGAAGAAGCGTGGGAAATGAAATTCTTTGGCGTAGGAAACGAAAACTGGGGCTGCGGCGGCAATATGCGGCCAGAGTACTATGCGGATCTGTATCGCCGCTATCAAACCTATGTCCGCCAATACGGTGACAAAAAAATCTACAAAGTTGCTGGCGGAGCGAATGTCGCAGACTATCATTGGACAGAAACGCTGATGAAAAACGCCCATTGGTTGATGGACGGCCTAAGCTTGCACTACTACGTTCATCCGCAAGGCTGGGAAGAAAAAGGTAGCGCCTTGGAATTTGATGAGGCAGAGTGGCAAGTGACCTGTGAAAAAGCAGCCTACATGGATGAATTATTGACCCGCCACAGCGCGATCATGGACCAGTATGACCCAGAACAGCGTGTGGGAATCATTGTTGATGAATGGGGCACTTGGTTCTCAGCAGAACCTGGTACGAATCCAGGCTTCTTATACCAACAAAATACGATCCGTGATGCCATGGTCGCAGCGATCACCTTGAATATTTTCCATAAACATGCCAAGCGAGTGCATATGGCGAATATCGCACAAACCGTCAATGTCCTGCAAGCGATGATTTTGACAGATGGCGAACAAATGGTGAAAACCCCAAGCTATCATGTCTTTGATTTGTACAAAGTCCATCAAGATGCTGAAACCATTGATAGCCATGGAACCAGCAGCGATACCATTACGTATACGATTTCGAAAAAAGAAGATACGATCCATCTATCGGTTTGTAATTTTGCTACCCAAGGCACGGAAGAATTAACCTTCTCCCTGGAAACAGCGATCAATGAAGTGAAAGAAGCTCGTTATATCGTGGGGGACAAAATGAACGCACACAATGATTTTGATCATCCTGAAGATGTGGTGATCCAAGACTTCACCGCTTACGATGTCAAAGAGAACAAAGTCAGCTTGCGGGTGCCAGCAATGAGTGTTCTAACGATCTCATTGACAGTCTGATCCCATGACTTGTAAAGGATGCGAAGTGAAAGATGCTGCAGCAGCACAGGAAGACATTGAATCCTTGATTGCAGAACAACTTTCTTTAGAAAGCGACTTGGCTTCGCCGGAGATCGTCAGTAGGAGAATCGCTGTTTGTGAGACCTGTCCACTGCGATTGAATCATACCTGTACCAAATGCGGTTGCTTTTATCGGTTTCGCGCAAACTTAGCTAAGAAAAACTGTCCTGCAGGAATGTGGGAACAAACAGGACAGCTCGCCAAGTAGCTGTCCTGTTTTTATAAAATAGCATAAATCAATTAGGAGATGAGGGAAGACATGACAGCGATCAATGGGGTTCATGATCCTACGATTATTGAACATGAAGACACCTTTTATTTATATTCAACGGACACACAACAGCCCAAAACGGCTGGTGTACCAATTCGTCGTTCAAAAGATTTGATCCATTGGCAATTTGAGAAACAGGCATTGTCAGAAATGCCTGAACCAGCAGTAAAATGGAGCAAAGCTCAAGGACTATGGGCACCGGAAGTTATCCGCTACAAGGACGAATTCCGTATGTATTATTCTGCTTCGACATTCGGCAGTACCACTTCTTTTATTGGCTTAGCTACAGCATCAGATCCTTTGGGCCCTTGGGAAGATCAAGGAGAGGTTGTTAAAACCAATGCTACTCTTGCACAGCATAACGCGATCGATGCCAATATTGCTTTTGACCGCTCGGGTGAACAGTGGTTTGTCTATGGTTCTTTTTTTGGCGGAATCTATATTGCTCCATTGAACAAAGAAACTGGAAAACTTCAAGAAAAGAGCTATGGTCAACGGATTGCTTTTCGTCCGAAAACAGTTGATACTGCTATTGAAGGCCCATTTATCTATTATCATCCTGAAACCGATTATTATTATTTGTTTGTTTCTTTCGACTCCCTTAACGATTCGTATAATATCCGTGTCGCACGAGCAAAAGAAATTACAGGGCCATATCTGGACTGGCATGGTACGGCCATGACGGATCAAGAAAAGACGCCAACCGAAGTAGGGACTAAACTGTTGGGCAGCTATCAGTTCTCAGAAGAACCAGTTGTATACGCTCCTGGTCATAATTCGATCTTTACGCAAACCAATAAAGAAAGCTTCGTTGTGCATCATGCACGGAGAAAACCATTCAGTGACCAATTCCATTTACAGATACGTAAACTCTATTGGCTGGAATCAGGCTGGCCAGTAATCTCTGCTTCAATCTATCAAGGAAGTGTTTCACGAATGCCAGAGCAGGAAACTCTGTTAGGAAAGTGGGAAATCATCCAATTTGATCATGAATCTCAAGTTATATCTTCTCAACTGCAAGAAATAACAGCATTAAAAAAAGAAGGACGAAGTTACTTGTGGGGAGAAAACGAATTTGTCCCATATTATGAGTACATCGACCAAAAAGAAAGGTTGTTTTTCTCTGGAATCAATGATCAAGGCGTTGCGTTTATTGGTCGAAAAGTGTACGAAGAATAAAAAACAAGCAGCACAATGAGTAGGTTACATTGTGCTGCTTATAAACGTATGCTGCTGCCGGCTTTACTAAATACTGCCTTTTAATAATCGGACACCATGAGTAGGAACCTCAGCATCGGCAATTGTTTGTTCTTTTTGTTGCCATAACTCAGTGCCGCTTTTTATTGGTAGTAAAGCAGCGATCGATTTTGGGATGGTTTGCGTTTGATCAGAAACATTGAAAATGGCATAGTAGACGGCTGTGTCGCTCAACGCCTCCCAAATGATCCACTCTTGATCACGATAGAACTCTTTTTTCGTATGGATTCTTCGATACATTTCTAAGACTTCAGTATTCGTCAATAAACGTAACGTAAAGGGATCGATGTCTGGTAAAGTACCACCGAACATCAATGGAGATTGGAAGATCGTCCATAAACTCATCAATAAGTATTGCTCGTCTTCCGTAAAACGTGTCCAACTATCACCACCGCCACCATCAACTGCCCGAATGCCGATATGACCCAACGGCAGCATATCACAGTCAGGCCAGTTACCTGGACGGACGAAAGGTGCCCACTCTGCTGCTCGGTCAAACATGGCGTAAAGGGCGTCCCAATGATCCCAAAAGTCATCCGTCAAGCGCCACATATTGGCATGATTTTGAAAGAAACTACCATTTTTGAGGGCAGCTGGTCCGGGAGACAAAGAAAGGACGATCTTTCGACCCGATCGATCGATCGCACGGCGAATCGCTTTGATTTCTGCTTTATGGGCATCACCGTAAATTTTCGAATCGCCGATATCATCCACCTTTATAAAGTCAACACCCCAAGAAGCATATAATTCGAGCAAAGAATCATAATAAAGCTGTCCTTCAGGCAATGAAACATCGACCCCATACATATCGGAATTCCAAGGGCAGATTGAATTCATAGCAATGTCCCGTGCCCGTTTATCCGTTCCTTTGATCGGCGTATTTTGATGAACTGCTTGTCGTGGAATGCCGCGCATGATATGGATACCAAACTTCAGCCCTTTTTGATGCAGATAGTCACCAAGTTTTTTGAAACCAGCGCCATCTTTTGCTGAAGGGAAACGGTTCTCAGCAGGAATCAAGCGAGAATAGTCGTCCATACACAACGGATAAAAATCATTGTACCTTGTAGACTTTGCTTCTGGTTCGCTCCATTGAATATCCACGACGACGTACTCCCAACCATAAGCTTTCAAATGCTCTGCCATAAAATCTGCATGGGCGATCACTTCTGCTTCGGTTACAGAAGCGCCATAGCAGTCCCAAGAATTCCATCCCATTGGGGGTGTTTGTGCAAAATGTAAAAAAGACATTGATTTCCTCCTAGTACGTTTTTCTTATAGTATAGTAAGCAATAAAAAAGAGAGGGAAAGTTTTGTCTACTAGAAATAAAAAAGAAAGAAATCGTCAACGAATGAAAAAGGAGTTGATTAATGGTGTTTCCACAAGAAACAAACTATGCGAAGATTACAGCATACTATAGTGTTGCCCTTGAGCGTTTTTCCATGGATCCACATCAACACCCAGCGTGTGAGATCATGTTTGTGACCAAAGGGAAGTGTAAGATAAAGGTGCAAGATCAAGTAATTGTTCTGGAAAGAAATGATTTCGTTTTCATAAACGCGTTTGTGGAACACGCCTTACTCGTTGAAGGAGATTCCTGCACCTTACTGAATATTGAATTTCTTCTGAGTGAGACACCGTCCGGCCTTTGTGTTCGTGATGTTTTTGCATACATCAAAGGAAATGTACAATTGAATGAGCCTTACGCGAAAAGTCGCGATGTCCGCCAATTTGGACAAGCGATCAAGTCATTGCTGCAGCTGCTGATGATCGATGATACTCAAGAGCAACCGTCTGCTGAACGGCAATTTACGATCGAGCTCTTGTTTAAGCGGATGTTGATGGAATTAGCCTTTTCATTACGTACGAAAGAAACCAAACGGGGCAATTGCTATGTGAACGCTGCGGTCAACTATATTCAACAGCATTTTGATGAAGATATTCAAGTCTCCCAAATCGCAGCGGCGGTGGGGATTACGAAAGCCTACTTGCATAAACTCTTTCATGAGCAACTGGGAGTGACGGTCAACCATTTTCTCACCAGTGAGCGTCTGAAGCAGGCAGCATTTTTACTAAGCAATAGTCAGCTGCCAATCGTCGAAATTGCCGCTCAAGCAGGATTTAACAGTAGGCAGCACTTTAGCAATACCTTTAAACAGAAAAAAGGCATGAGTCCTAAAGCTTACCAGCTCTTATATAAGCAAACGATCAAAGAGGAGGCAGGGCAACATATCACAGGAGATGATCCGGCCTTTTTATTAATGAAGTAAATATGAAACGAATAATCAAACTTAAAAAATAAAAGAACAGGAGAACGAAATGAAAGAATTCGCATTAAACAAGATCCAGCTCACGGACGAGTTTTGGCAAGGATACCAAGAGCTTGTTCGCAAAGAAACGATTCCTTACCAATACCAAGTCCTAAATGATGAAATCGGTGTAGATGTTCAAGCAGAACGGGAAGATCCCAATTTGCCAGCTGGGAAAAGCCATGCCTTGGCGAATTTTCGCATCGCTGCAGGGCAAATGGAAGGGGAACATTTTGGCTGGTTTTTCCAAGATAGTGATGTCTACAAATGGATCGAGTCGGCTGGGTATAGCTTGTTGAATACTAGCGATCCGCAATTGGAAAAGACAGTAGATGAAGTGATTGACTTAGTTGCTGCGGCGCAAGAAGCAGATGGCTACTTAAATACCTTCTTTCAGTTGACCCGACCGAAGTTAAAATACCGTCAGCTGTATTTCAGTCATGAACTTTATTGTGCCGGGCATTTAGTCGAAGCGGCTATCGCATATGATCAAGCGACAGGCAAGGATAAATTACTGACCGTGGCAGAGAAAAATATCGCCAATATTTGCACGTATTTTGGGCGGGAGCCTGGAAAAATTCAAGGTGCAGATGGCCATCAAGAGATCGAATTGGCGCTGGTGCGTTTGTATGAATACACCGGTAAACAAACCTATTTGACATTAGCTGATTTCTTTCTTGAAGTACGTGGGGAAGATCCTGCCTTTTACGAAAAAGAAATTTTGAAAAACCAAGCGGATGGCTTATCGGATGAAACGCCAAGGGTAGACCTCACCTATTTACAAGCCTACGATCAACCTAAAAAGCAGCATGAAGCCAAAGGTCATGCGGTACGAATGCTGTATATGGCAAGCGGGATGGCAAAAGTCGCCCAGCATACCCAAGATCAAGAATTAATCGACGCTTGTGAAGCGATTTGGGAAGACATCGCCTATAAGAAAATGTATGTGACCGGGGGCGTCGGCTCAACCGTTCACGGGGAAGCCTTTGTCGGTCCCTATGATTTGCCAAATGATACGATGTATTGTGAAACTTGTGCAGCTATTGCATTGGTGCAATTTTCTTTTGAGCTGTTCAAACTAACCAATGAACCGAAATATTTAGCGACGATGGAACGAGCGTTGTATAATAGCGTTCTTTCTGGTGCGGCAATTGACGGCAAACACTTTTTCTACGTGAATCCTTTGGAGGTCAATCCCCAACGAGATCAGGAAAATCCTGATAAAGGCCACGTCAAAGCCCAACGACCTGATTGGCTCGGTTGTGCGTGTTGTCCGCCGAATTTTGCGCGGATGGTCGCTTCGCTGCAGCGCTTGGTTTACACTTGCGATCAAGAAAAGCTTTACGTGAATTTATTTGTAGCAAGCCGTTTAGAAGAACCTGACCAATTTACGTTTGAACAAACGGGCGGGTTTCCTTTTGCAGAGGACCTCACGATTCGCTATCAAGGCATTCCAAAGACGCTCATCATCCACAAACCTAACGGACTAAGTAAGTTTCAAATCGATAGTAAACACGAATGGCAGGAGACGAACGAGGCAATCATCTTTGAGGCAGTCGAAAACGTGACGGCCAATATCCGTTTTGAGCAACCATTGCAAATCTTGCGTGCGAATCCTCAGGTTATTCAAGCTATCAATCAAGTCGCATTGCAACGAGGACCCTTCGTGTATTGCATAGAAGAAGCCGACAATGGTCAAGCACTCTGGCGTTGCCGCATCGACCCACAAGCGCTGGAGGCGACCTTTGCGAAAGAGGATACGTTGTTGCCAACTACTTTACGTTTGGCGATCAAAGGCTACCAAAGCGAAGAATGGTCGGGAACAACCCTTTACGAAGAACGAGCGGAAACGGTCATACCTCGTACGTGGCAACTGATCCCATACCATTTATGGGGCAATCGGGGCATAGGCGAAATGCGCGTTTGGCTGCCGCTCGTTGTAAAGGAGTAAGAAGTAAGCAGGGCCAAAGAGCTTCCCAAAAAGGAGGCTCTTTTTTTTCTATGTAAAAATAGCGGGAAAAGTTCGCTGTATATAAGTGCATTATTGTATTTTTGACGTGCTCAATCAGGTACGCTATAATTATATCAAGAAAAGGAGGAGAGGCAATGGCTAATACAACGATGAATCCTAGCACTGCTCGCAAAAATTTTTATCAGTTATTGAAAGATGTAAATGAAAACCATACTGAAATTGAGATTATTAGTGATCGTAGTGGAAACAATGCGGTGTTGATTGGGCTAGAAGACTGGAGAGCGATTCAAGAAACCCTTTTTCTTGAGCAAACAGGTACTCTAGACAAAGTACGAGACCGCGAAAAAGACGACAGTGGCTTTACGGATATCGATGATATTGATTGGGAAGCTCTTTGATGAGTAACTATACAGTCGCAATCAAAAACTCTGCGAAAGTGGATCTAAGGAAAATCAAACAATCGAATTTAAAGAAACAGTTTGAAGAAGTGATTCAGACCTTGAAGGAAGATCCATATATGCCCACGCAGTCTTTTGAAAAGCTGAGACCTACACATGAAGGCAGATATTCACGTAGGCTGAATAGGCAACATCGAGTGGTTTACAAAGTTGATGAGGAAAATAAAGTTGTGGAAATTTATTCTGCATGGACACATTATGAATGAAGAGTGAAGAGCTGATTTTTTAGCTAGTTGACCAAGAGCTTCCCAAAAAGGAGGCTCTTTTTTTCTAAACTCAACCTTCTTGGATTTGTTGCATGATTTCTTTAATTTGTTCCTATATTCCTACCTTTGAAAGCGTTATCGTTTTAGTGTAGGAATGTTGGCGGGTTTATGTAAAACAAGGAGGAAGAAGTGTGACAAGGAAAATCAGTAAAGTTGGCGTATCTTTGTTGGTATTGGCAGCGGCAACGGCAATCGGCGGCTGCACCCAAAGTGAGGCGAAGACAACGGGAAAAGTCGTTTACCAGGAAACAGCCAAAAGTACGTTGGAAAAAGCGATGGACAATCAACCGGAGTCGTCTTATTGGTTCCCAGAGGATTTGTTGGCATGGTCTTTTGAAAAAGATCCAGATGCGAAATACAATACCAGCGTTGTTCCATTAGCGCAGCGGGCAGCTAAAGAGACGTTGCCGAAGATGAATGACACGCAAACGGCAGAAACCAAAGTCGTGGCGCTTTCGATCATGAATAGCAGTACGAGCGGCAATGCACCACGAGGGATCAATACCTTTGATGCCAATGTCTTTTCTTATTGGCAATACATTGATCAATTGGTTTATTGGGGCGGCTCTTCTGGCGAAGGGATCATCGTACCACCAAGTCCTGATGTGACAGATGCTGCTCATAGGAATGGCGTGCCGGTTTTAGGAACGATCTTCTTTCCGCAAACTGCCCATGGTGGGAAGCTGGAATGGCTAGATATGTTTTTAGCTAAGGATGAGGATGGCAATTTTCCGATCGTAGAAAAGATGATCGAAGTTGCCAATACGTATGGCTTTGATGGCTGGTTCATCAATCAAGAAACCGATACGGCGGTCACTAGTTTTGATGATGCAGCGGAAGGTGTCGAACAATCGGGGGCTGATGGTAAAGGACTAAATGAAAGCCACGCCAAAGCGATGCAAGAATTGATCGCCCAATTCAAAGAACAAGCCGACGATCATTTAGAGATCATGTGGTATGATTCCATGACGAGTGATGGGAAAATGGATTGGCAAAATGCTTTGACGGATAAGAACAAAGCCTATTTAGTGGATGCAGAGATGAACCCATTGGCAGATAGTATGTTCTTGAATTTCTGGTGGACCACTGACAAACTGGCGGACAAAGAGCTGTTGAAGGCCTCCAATGAAAAAGCCCGTGAAATCGGTGTCGATCCTTACGATCTTTTTGCTGGGATCGATGTGCAAGAAAATGGCTATGCAACGCCTGTGCGCTGGGATCTGTTTACGGATGAAAAAGGCGTTCCTTATACCTCATTGGGCCTGTATGTACCTAGCTGGACCTATTCTTCTGCTAGTACGCCGGATGATTTCCAAAGCAAAGAGAATGCTTTTTGGGTCAATAACACGGGTGATCCTCGGGAAAGCCAGCTGCCAGAAGCGACAGAGTGGCCTGGGATCTCCACCTATGCCCTGGAACAGACCGCTATCACAGAGCTGCCTTTTGTGACGAATTTTAGTCTGGGGAATGGCTACAACTATTTTATCGAGGGAGAAAAAGTGTCCAGCCGCAATTGGAACAACCGAAGCTTGCAAGCTGTTTTGCCGACCTATCGTTGGGTCTTTGACCATGGAAAAGACAATGATTTGGCTGTATCAATCAATTATGCGGATGCCTATAATGGCGGAAATGCACTGAAACTACGTGGACAGATGACAAAAGGTAGTACCAGTCACATGGCATTGTATCAGACAGCATTTCCTGTGACGAAAAAGACGAAGCTGACGACGACTGTCAAAGCAACGGTACCGATAGCTCTTGATTTGGTCGTGACTTTAGCTGATGGTTCAACACAAACGATCAAAGGAGACAAAGAGGTCGCAACAGACTGGACGACGATCACTTACTCATTGAAAGACATCAAAGGGGAAGTGACAGCGATCGGTTATGACATAACCACGAAAGAAACCAGTGATGTCTATGAGTTGAATCTAGGGCAATTAACGATCGGAGATCAGAAAGCAGAGAAATTCGCTGCCGAAGCATTGACGGTTGAGGATGTGCTCTTTGATGAAGAAGAGGGCAACTATGCGGGGGTCCGTTTAACGTGGGAAGCTGCCAAGGACAAGACAGCTGCGGTTTATGAGGTCTACCAATTGAACGATGACGGCTCACGCTCCTTCTTAGCAGCTACGCCAGCAACCAACCACTATTTGAATGCCGTTGAACGACCAAAAGGGACGAAAACCAAGTTCGCGGTGGTGGCAGTGGATCGCTATGGCAATCGCGGCAAGCTATCCGATACGGTGGAGATCACTTGGCCAAACAATCAGCTGCCAAAAGCAGCCTTTACAGCCTCTAAAACCTTAGCGGCACCGGGGGAAACGATCACCTTCACGAATACCTCATCTGCGAATGCCGAAGCATTTGAATGGACGTTTGAAGGCGGCGATATCACAAGCAGTACAGAAGAAAATCCCCAAGTGACCTATTCGGAACCAGGTACCTACAAAGTCACGCTTGTTGCCAAAAACGAAGCAGGAGAGACCCCTCTGGAAATGGCGGGATTGATCACGATTTCTGCTGATGCGCCGAAAGAGTTGCTGCTGCTTTCAAAAGATGCCGAAGCAACTGCTTCATCGTTTGTCAATGATGCCGAAGCACCAGCTTTTGCCCTCGATGGTGATTTGAGTACGAAGTGGTGTGCGACAGGCAATGCGCCTCATGAGTTGATGATCGATCTCGGTCGACCACAAACGGTCAGTGAAGTACGCCTCGCCCATGCGGAAGCTGGTGGAGAAGGTCCAGACATGAATACGCGGGCGTATACGGTGCTCGTCAGTGAAGATGGCAAAGACTATGAGCCAGTTTCACGAACGTTGAAAAATGAAGCAGGCAATAGCACCAATACGTTTGCCGTCAAGAAGGTGCAATATGTAAAAATCAGTATTGATAAACCAACACAAGGAGCAGACTCAGCAGCCCGAATCTATGAAGTCGAAGTATACGGAATGGATAAATAGCAAAAAAGAGCAGGGCGTTAACCCTAAAAAGGGAAGCGGCTGAAGCGATGCTTTTCTGAAAAATGACCGAACCAAAAAAGCCGTTGCGACCAATAAATGGTCACAACGGCTTTTGCTTTTTCCCAATAAGATTAGCGTGAAGTACGGCTGGCGGGATCTAAGCGGCGTTCAATAAAGCTCAATCCAAGATCCGTAATGATCGCCATCAAGGCAGTTGGTAAAGCACCGGCTAAGATGATCGATGCACCATCTGTCGCATTGGTTCCGCGGATGATGATGTCCCCCAGTCCACCAGCACCAACGAAAGCCCCAATGGCGGTGATACCGATCGCCACGACTAAGGCGTTTCGAATCCCTGCCATGATCACCGAAACAGACAAGGGCAATTCGATCATATACAATCGCTGCCAGCTAGTCATCCCCATCCCTTTGCCGACATCTAACGTATTGCGGTCGACTTGGCGCATGCCGGTATAGGTATTTTTGATGATCGGTAACAAAGAATAAAGGAAAATCGTTAAAATCACGACATTCACACCTAAGCCCATGCCGATCATTAAAATCGAGATCATCGCTAAAGATGGAATCGTCTGGATGATATTGGCGAAACGAATCACCCAATCTGCCAAACGCATTTTTTTAGAAATCAAGATCCCGATTGGAATGCCGACGATCGAGGCAAAAAGTACCCCGTAGATTGAAATCAAGAAGTGACGAATGAACTGGGCAAAAACATAGCCGCCGTTTTCTTGAAAATAGAAAAGAAATTGTTGGAATAAATTCATGTCTGCCATTTCGTCACTCTCCTTCGAAGTAATTATTTTCTTCTAAGAAACGTTCGGCAACTACCGTTGGTTCTAGAAGGTCATTATCCACTTGGTAATTCAATTCTTGCATTTTTTCGGTATCGATTTTGCCTGCTAATTTGTTCAGGGCATCGCCGATTTCAGGTGTTTCTTTCAACAATTTGTCATCGACGATCGGTGCGGCATCATAAGGCGGGAAGAAGTTTAGATCATCTTCCAGCATCACGAGATCGTAACTGCCGATCCGGCCGTCGGTTGAGTACCCTAAAACGATATCCATTTTTCCGTTATCAACAGCATCATAAACGAGACCGATCTGCATCGGTAGGATATTTTGGAAAGAGAACCCATAGGCTTTCTGGAAGCCATCGTACCCATCGCCGACCCGTGTAATCCACGCGGTATCGACCCCTGCAACCAATTGATCTGCGACATCTTTCAAGTCACTGACTTTTTCCAATCCGTATTCTTCGGCAGTATCTTTTCTGACAAGAAAGACATACGTGTTATCAAAGCCGTAAGAAGGGAACCAAGTCTGTTGGTACCGTTGCTCAAATTCTGATTTGACTTTGTCAAAGGCGGCTTGCGGATCAGATTCTGGCTCCAACCCTAACGTCGTGGTCAAGTCAGTTCCTGTGTAGCGGGCAGCTGAGATCGACGCATCGCCATTCATCATCGCTTGGTGATTGATGGTCGTTGTTGCTAAGTTGTTAATGACGGTTGTGTTTTTATCCGTATAGTGTTCGACCATACCGGCAACCACCGCGCCAAGAATTTGGGCTTCGGAAGTGATCCCACCTGTGATCGCCACGGTATTCTCATCAGAAGTCGAAGCTAAACCGGGAAAGGAACAGCCGGACAGTAAAGCGACACCTAAGGAAAACAACAGCGCTAATTTTGAAGTTTTTTTCATTACGCATCCCCCCTTAAGGCAGCTGGTGTCAGTTTGTTTTCTAACAAACCCAGTAACCAGTCAGCTAATAAAGCAAAGATCGTCACTGGAATCGTCCCAGCAAAAATCAAAGGCGGTTGGTAGTTGTTTAGTCCGCTAAAGATCAAATCACCAAGTCCACCGGCACCAATGTAAGAAGCCAAGGTAGCCCAGGCTAAAACATACACGGCCGATAAGCGGATCCCTGCCATGATCGTTGGGATCGCTAGAGGTAATTCCACACTGATGATCGACTGCAAGTTGGTCATCCCCATCCCTTTGGCAACATCGCGGTAATTCCAATCGACTTTTTTCATTCCAATGTAGGTATTTCGCAAAATCGGCAACAAGGAATAAATGAAAAGAGCGACGATAGCAGGGACTTTTCCGACACCTAAAATCGGGATCATCAATGCCAATAGTGCCAAAGAAGGCACGGTTTGCAACGCACTGGTGATGCCGATCACGACCGTTGCTGCTTTGGGGAAACGGGTCAAGATCACACCGATCGGTACGGCAACAAGAATCCCTAAGAGCAAAGCAGCAAAGGAGATATACAAGTGTTCGAGACTTTTGGTGACCAATTGGCCGCCATATTCATTAAAGAAGCTTTGCATGCGCTAGACCTCCTCAGTTTCTTCAGGTTTCGCCGACTCAATGGCTTCCATGATCGATGGCTCATCGCCCCAAATCACGTCATAAACGATATCAACTAAGGAAGCACGGGTCAAAATCCCGACTAAATGTTTGTCGGCATCTACTACTGGGACATATTTTAAGCCGCGTTTTAAGATGCGTTGCAAGGTATCCCGCAACAAGGTGGTTTCACGAACGAAAAAGACATCTTTGTTCAAGATATCGCCGACACTAGTAACTTTGCCACGGTTGCGGTCGATGGATTCGACATCGATGTAGCCTTTTAGCACGTTGCTATTGTCGGTAACCAGCAAGGTATCGACCCGTTTTTCCCGCATCAAATGAATCGCTTCTTGTAAGGATTTTTCTGGTGTGATAGCGATCGGGGTATTCAACATCACGTCTTTGACTGGCGTTGTGTCAGGTTTTGCTTGCAACAAGCGGTCCTCACCGATCAACTCTTCCACAAACGGTGTTGCTGGGTGTTGCAGAATATTTTCTGGTGTATCAAATTGAATGACTTTTCCTTCACTCATGATCACGATGCGGCTAGCAAGTTTCAATGCTTCATCCATATCATGGGTAACGAAGACGACGGTTTTTCCAAGCCGTTCTTGCAAGTCTTTGACCAAATCTTGTAGGGAATCACGAGTGATTGGGTCTAGTGCGCCAAAAGGCTCATCCATTAAGATGACATCTTGGTCAGCTGCCAAGGCACGGACAACACCGATCCGTTGCTGTTGGCCCCCAGATAATTCGTTGGGGTAGCGGTCGAGCATTTCTCGCGGCAATTCCACCAAATCGATCATGCGCTCGGCAGTTTTGTTGCGTTCTTCTTGGCTGACTTTTAACAATTTTTGAACCAATGTAATGTTTTCCCGAATCGTCATGTGAGGCATCAAACCGATGCTTTGGATCACATAGCCGATTTGACGGCGTAATTCCACTGGGTTGATCTCTGTAACGCTTTTTCCATTGATCAAGATTTTTCCTTTAGAAGGATCCGTCATACGGTTGATCATCCGCATACAAGTCGTCTTTCCGCTACCACTTGTCCCGATGAAGCAAATGAATTCGCCTTTTTCAAAGGAAAGATTCACATCTTCAACAGCGACTTTACCACCTTTGTAAATTTTGGATACCTGCTGAAACTCAATCATGATGTCACCTCTATTTTTATTTAAGCAATCTGAATAATGGCTTAGAATCTGTACTAAGTATGCCGAAAAGTCCCTTGTTATTCAAATAATCTGCCCATTTTTTTCATAATTGTATAGACAAAACCGAAAATAGCGCCATAAGCAAGTCCAAATTAAGGAGCGATGCATAGGGAAAAGAAACGGCGAAGATCCCCCGTTATTTTTCATTGGGAAAAAGGGGGCTTTTTTGCAGAACGCCTTGGCAGCAGTCTCTTTATTTTTTTCTAAGAAAGGGCAGAATAAAAAGCTGTTTTTTCAATTTTTATAAAAACATGCTAGAATAGAGAAGAATTTAGGGAAAGAGAGGAACAACATGCTTACAACTGAAGATTTTGATTTTGAATTACCGGAAGAACTGATCGCCCAAACGCCATTAAGCGATCGCTCAAGTTCCCGTTTATTAGTGGTTGACCGTGAGACTGGCAAATTTGAGGACAAGCACTTCTATAACATCATTGATGAATTGGCACCAGGGGATGCTTTGGTGATGAATGATACGCGGGTATTACCAGCTCGTATCTATGGCGAAAAACAAGAAACAGGTGCTCATTTAGAAATCCTTTTACTGAATAATATTGAAGGGGATACGTGGGAAACCTTGATCAAGCCAGCCAAAAGAGCCAAAGTCGGCACGAAGATCACCTTTGGCGACGGACGATTAGAGGCAGTGGTGGAAGAAGAGCTCGATCACGGCGGCCGGATCATTCGTTTTCAATACAAAGGAATCTTTTTAGAGATTCTGGAATCACTTGGCGAAATGCCGTTACCGCCTTACATCAAAGAACGGCTAGAAGACCCAGACCGCTATCAAACGGTTTATGCCAAAGAAAACGGCTCAGCTGCTGCACCAACTGCCGGCTTGCATTTTACCCCAGAATTGCTGGAGCAGATCGCAGCAAAAGGCGTCAAGCTGGTTTATCTGACTTTGCACGTTGGTTTAGGAACGTTTCGTCCAGTGAGTGTCGATAATATCGCTGATCATGAGATGCACAGCGAATTTTACCGTTTGACAGAAGAAGCTGCCGCTCAATTGAACGAGGTTCGGGCAAATGGCGGCAAGATCGTTGCAGTCGGAACGACTTCGATCCGTACGTTAGAAACCATTGGGACTAAGTTTGATGGGCAAATCAAAGCCGATAGTGGGTGGACGAGTATTTTTATCACGCCAGGCTATCAGTTTAAAATCGTGGAAGCTTTTTCTACCAACTTCCATTTACCAAAATCAACCTTAGTGATGTTAGTCAGTGCCTTTGCAGGACGCGACCTAACACTTTCTGCCTACCAGCATGCCATCGATGAGCGGTATCGCTTCTTTAGCTTTGGCGATGCGATGTTCTTAAAATAAACAAAAAAACTGAGCGACGTAAGCGGCTCTTTAAGTTGAAACAATTTCTCAACTTTTAGAACTGCTTTTTTGTCGCCCAGCTTACTACTAGAGGAAGGTATAAGTGGTGGTCGCTTTTTGTGGTCCATGCAAAGCAATGTTTCTCGAAAATTTGTTTTCATTTACAAACTTACACATGTTTCGTGTATTCCGATACAAAATGAGACGTATCATTTTTCGATATGGAAATGTTCGATCCTTGTTACGTTTTTCTTCTTGTTACTTTACACGTTTGGTACTAGGTGAAACTTGTACGTTCAACAACTTTTAGTAGATTGAGTTTGCGATATTTACGAAAACCACCAACAGAGTTGCTACCTTCCTTACACGTATACTATAACACGAAACGGAAGCGTTTGCAAAAGAAAAAGGTCGTTTTCCTCAAAAAAAAAGACCGGCGAACCGATCTTTTAAGCAAGTGCTCGTTTAGGCAGATTGTCATAAAACGCTGCTTTGGTTGCACTGATGTAAGGTGTCAGCCATAAGTAGCCGATTCCTGCAGTCATGATGGCCAAAATGTGCCAGCCGATGAAGCTCAGATCAAGGATGAACAGTTGACCTTTGTAGCCTCTCATTAAATGACGGCTACCTGTGATGCAGCTGAGAAAATCTGGTCGCATGCCAGTTTCTTCATAAGTATCATAAAAGACAAAATATGCTTGAGAATAAGAATAAGCTTTGATGATCCCAGGAATGATAAACAGGAATGTCCACAACGTCGTGAAGATAGTCGACAAAATATAAATGACGATGATCCCTAACACGAAAGCACCACTGAAGCCACGAAAGACATCAGAAAAGGGTTGGATCGACTGTTTTTTACCGCGTAAAAGATCAAGGAAAGTCCAAGAGATCCCAGCACCGAATAAGGCAGAAAATAGACCGCTGATCAAACCGCCGCCGCCACTGCCACCACTGCCGCCAGCGGAATTGACTGCATCGGTAGAACCAAGATCATTGAACATACCGCTTTGATACAATGGAATAACAGTAAGGACGATAATGACGAATGCGATAGCGATCGAGATCAAAGTCGGTACAATACACATCAAAACACTGTCTTTCCAGCGGCCTCTCAGGATTGCTTTTGCTTCTGCTTTTAGTTCTCTATTTGATTTCATTTCAAAAAACCTCCCTTCAATATAAATAACATGATAGCAAACTTTCGCTAAATCTTCAAAAAAAAGTAATAGATGTTTCGCATAACTAGGAGAAAATACTCTTAGTTTCTTTAAACTTCCTTGCAAAATGTAAGGGCAACCCTTATCATAGATAGCGTTGCACAGTTAATCGAGTATAGAGAGAAAGTAGGGAAATGAATGACGGAACCAGCCATTCGTTATCGTCTGATAAAGAAAGAAAAGCATACCGGTGCCCGTTTAGGCGAATTGATCACGCCTCACGGAACCTTTCCAACGCCAATGTTCATGCCAGTCGGCACATTAGCAACGGTCAAAACCCTTGCCCCTGAAGAGTTGAAAGAAATGGGTGCAGGCGTCATTTTAAGCAATACCTATCACTTGTGGTTACGTCCAGGAGAAGACATTGTTGCAGAAGCAGGCGGCTTACATAAATTTATGAATTGGGATCAACCAATCTTAACAGATTCAGGTGGTTTCCAAGTCTTTTCATTAGCCGAAATGCGCAACATCGTCGAAGAAGGTGTCCATTTCAAAAACCATTTGAATGGGTCGAAAATGTTTTTATCTCCTGAAAAAGCGATTGATATCCAAAACAAATTAGGGTCAGATATCATGATGAGTTTTGATGAGTGTCCGCCATTTGATGAAAGCTATGACTACGTCAAAAAATCGGTGGAACGGACGTCTCGCTGGGCGGAGCGTGGCTTGAAAGCCCATGCCAATCCAGATCGGCAAGGCTTGTTTGGGATCATTCAAGGTGCAGGATTTGAAGACTTGCGCAAGCAAAGTGCCCAAGACTTGATCAGTATGGACTTCCCAGGGTATTCCATCGGCGGCCTGTCAGTTGGCGAACCAAAAGCGGAAATGAATCGCGTGTTGGAATTTACAACTCCGTGGATTCCAGAAAACAAACCACGTTACCTGATGGGCGTTGGGGCAGCTGACTCCTTGATCGATGGCGTGATTCGTGGTGTCGATATGTTCGACTGCGTTTTACCAACACGGATCGCAAGAAACGGTACCTGTATGACTTCAAAAGGTCGTTTAGTCGTGAAAAATGCGCAATATGCCCGTGACTTTCGACCAATTGACGAGAAGTGTGATTGCTATACATGTAAAAACTATTCTCGTGCGTACATCCGCCACTTGATCAAATGTGATGAAACCTTTGGTATGCGTTTGACGTCTTACCACAATGTCTACTTCTTATTGAATCTGATGAAAAATGTCCGTCAAGCCATCATGGATGACAACTTGTTGGAGTTCCGTGAGCATTTTATTGAAGAGTATGGGTTCAACAAGGAAAATGCGAGGAATTTCTAACATTCTCTACTAAAATGGTGGGAATAATAGAGGAATTCTGATAAAGTATCTTATAGGAAAGAAAATAAATCGAGGTGAAAAAAATGGCACAATCTTTACCAATGCTCTTTATGCTGGTTGCTTTAGTGGCAATGTGGTTCTTTATGAGTCGTTCACAAAAGAAACAACAGCAAGAGCGTAAAAATCTTTTAGAAAATATGAAAGCTGGCGATGAAGTCGTAACCATCGGCGGACTCCACGGCGTTCTTTCTGAAGTCAACACAGAAAAAAGTACCGTGATCATCGACTGTGAAGGAATTTTCTTAGAGTTTGATCGTTCAGCGATCCGCACAGTGAAACCCGGAACTGTTGCATCCGTTGAGACACAAATCGAACCAGCTGATGTCGAAGACGCAACGAGCATCCAAGACGAAACCAAAGAATAAGCACAAACGCACCGTCGCTTTCTCAGAAGCGATGGTGCATTTTTTTAGTAGTCGGACAGTTTCTAAAGTAAAACAAGCACCGCAGCAAAACAGAGATCGCTCGTTTTGCTGCGGTGCTTTGATTGCCTTCGTTACTCGATCGGAATCAGTTTCTTTGACGCTTGTTTGCCTTGGTCTTTTGGCAACGTCAATTTCAAAATTCCTTCAGCGTAAGAGGCTTTGATTTCATCCTCTTTGACGTTTTCTAACAGGTATTGCCGCCGAACGCTTGTCAAGCTGCGCTCGCTGCGAACCAGACGTCCTTTTTCATCTTCGGTCGCATGATCCGTCTGGTGTTGTCCCATAATCGTTAAAACCCCATTTTCATAGGTTACTTGAATATTTTCTTTAGGGATGCCAGGCAGTTCTGCTTCAACGAGAAATTCCTTGTCATTCTCGTGAATATCGGTTTTGATCAGGTTCGATGGAAACCCATCAAAAAAACTGCGGCCAAAATCTTCAAAGAAATCAAAAGGTGTCATACTGTATGAATCTGAGCGGCGTGGCACAATCTCATGTGTCATAAGAATCATCCTTTCTTTATTCTTTTGTTTTTACACTTTTTATTTTATTCATTTTTTAGCGAATTTCAAGTGATTTACTCGCTTTAAAAAAATCTTAAAAAACCTTTGATACCAACGTTTTTCTCCTTGATTTTGGCGTGTTTTTACCTTGCTTCGTTCCTGTTTTCCCCCTCATTTCGCCTGCTTTTTCTGCGTGACAGTATATACTTAATGATATATACTAAAAGCGAAGTGGAGGAGGAAAAACATGGCACGTTATAGAAAACGAATGCTTGTTGCTTTGATCTATGCATTGCTGTCGTCGATTGCCCTAAATCTCTTTTGGCTGCCGGGAAATATTTATGCGAGTGGGATCACTGGTTTGTCGCAATTGCTGTCGCAGCTTTTAGATGAGCAGTTGAATCTGCAGCTTTCGATCTCGCTTTTGGTGCTTTTTTTTAATGCGCCATTGTTAGCGGTTGCTTGGGTCAAAATCGATCGAGAATTTACCATCATGACGGTTTGTACCGTCGTCCTGTCTTCTGTTATGATGAAGGTGGTTCCGGTCATTGCTTTAACGACCGATCCGGTGATCTGTGCCGTGTTTGGCGGATTGCTGCACGGGGTGTCGGTGGGCTTGACATTGAACGACGATTTTTCAACGGGTGGGCTTGACATTTTAGGGATTTTAGTGAAAAAAGCCACTGATAGAAGTATCGGCAGTTTCTTTATCGGCTTCAATGTCAGTTTGCAGCTAGCAGCTGGGCTGATCTTTGGCTGGCCTTATGCTTTTTATAGTGCCATTTCCTTCTTCATCAGTGGGCGGATGGTCGACTACGTCAATCTGAAGCAGCGGCGTGTACAGCTGCTGGTCGTTACAGAAAAAGCAGAACCCGTCATTACGACGTTGCAATGTGCCTTGCAGCGAGGCATCACGGTCATCAACGATGTCGAAGGTGGATTTGATCATCAACAGAAAAAACTATTATTACTGGTCATTTCCCATAGAGAACTCAAGACTGTCGAAGGCATGATCCAAGGAATCGATGAACAAGCATTTGTCAGTGTTTCTTCTGGCGTCAGTGCCAATCGATCGTTTTATGAATGGTAGCAAAGTGAAAGAAAGTAGGAGAGACGTTGAAAAAACAAGCAGTATTTCAAGAAGTTGCCCAGCAGATTGCGCAACGGGTTCATGAAGGTACGTACGTGACGAGCCAAAAGCTTCCTTCCGATTATGATTTAGCAGAGGAATTTCAGTGCAGCCGTTTAACGGTGCGCAAAGCCATCGATCTATTGATTGGCCAGAATTTGTTAGTGAAAGAAAAAGGCAAAGGAACCTATGTCATGAAACAGCCCAAGATCCAAAGCGGCTCTGGCGGGCTCCAAAGTTTTACCGAGACCGCCAAAATCCAAGGGAAAAAGACCCGTACGGAAGTTTTGCATATCGAAACCGTCAAAGAGCTCCCGATAGAGATTGGTCAGCTGTTTGGCGATTACGCCAAGGAACCGATCGTTTATTTGGTGCGCTTGCGTTACTTTGATGATGAGCCGATGACGGTGGAAAATCTTTACGTACTGAAACGCTATCTGCAAGAAGACACCGCAGAACTCACGAAAGCTCAATTAGAGTCGTCTTTGTATCAAGTCATTGAAGCCAACATTGAGATTGGTTATTCCCATCAAGAGGTGGAAGCTGTGAAAAGTCCTGCCGATATTGCGAAACTTTTACAGGTGCCTCAAGAGGAACCGATGCTTTTGGTCCATTCGATGACCTATTCCGCATCAGCCAAACCGATCTTATACGATACATCCTATTATCGAGCAGACAAATATACCTTCAAAAATACATTAGTGCGTCAAAAATAAAATCAATCCTTTAGAGGTGAAGACAATGGATCCACTCACAGCAAGTATTGAAGCCAATTGGTCAGAATTTCTCACGCTTTTGAGCGAGGTGATGCAGATCGCAAGCGTCAAAGGTGAGCCGGCGCCTCATGCGCCTTATGGCACAGGACCACGAGAAGTGTTAGCATACGTCATGGAAAAAAGCGCAGCATACGGGTTTCAAACAACGGTCATCGATGATGCGATCGGCTATGCCCATTGGGGACCAACGGATACCGACTATATCGGTGTGTTAGGACACTTGGATGTCGTCTCGGCAGGTTCTGGCTGGAGCTACCCACCGTTTGCACTAACTGAAAAAGACGGCAACTTTTATGGCCGAGGGATCTTAGATAACAAAGGGCCGATAATCAGCTGTTTGTTTGCCATGAAAGTATTGAAAGACCTTGGTCATCAACCGCAATTACCGCTGCGGATCATTTTCGGTACAGATGAAGAAAGCGGCATGTCGGATATCCCGCATTATCTAGCGGTTGAGCAGCCACCGCGTTTTGGTTTTACGCCAGACTGCAAGTATCCAGTGGTTTACGGCGAACGGGGTGTCGTCAATGTGCAACTTGATTTTCCATTGCCCGTCCAAGAAACTCAGCTGTTAGCTGCGTTTTCTGGCGATCAATTCCGCGATCATGTGCCAGACCACCTGTCGGTAACCGTAGGCAGCCAGTCCTTTGAAGCACTAGGCAAACGCTCCCCTAGCAATGCCCCTGAGCTAGGGGACAATGCCATTACAAAACTTGCGCAGCAAGCGGCACCGCAACTGACGGCGACACCGTCATTGCAAGCAGCTTTTCAGTGGATCACCCAAAGTTTTCACCAGCAGCACTATGGCGAAGGCCTTGATTTGGTACTAGAAGATGCTGATTCAGGAAAATTGATCTTGACCCCTGTGGTTCTCCAAAAATCCGCCAGTGGACTAGCGTTAGAAGTGGCCTTCCGCTATCCTGTATCGGTAACGGAGGAACAAGTGCTCGCTGGGGTACAAAAGGCATTGCCAAAAGGAGCAAGTCTTACGATCCTTCGCAGCATTCCAGGGTTCTGCCGATCAAAAGATGCCCCCGAAATCCAAAAGCTATCGACGATCTATCACCAAGTAACGGGCAATGATCCAACCCCCGTGACGACTACAGGAGCAACCTACGCCCGCAAGATGCCAAACATCCTTGCTTTTGGTCCGTCTTTTCCAGGGCAAAAAGGGATCGCTCATAACCAAGATGAGTACATGGCGGTTGCCGATCTACGGACGAATCTTGAAATTTATTTGCGCAGCTTACAAGCACTGACAAAATAAGCGAAGACACGAACGAAGAAGAGTTTTTCCAATTTTTTTGAGAAACTCTTTTTTTAGTATAGACATAGTAGTATATACCGTATAGAATATACTTGGAAGCGCTATGAAAAATGGAGGGATATTTATGTGGGGAATGATCGCTACATGGCGGATGGCACACGATGGCGTGCTCGCTGCTAAAGCAATATTAGAGCAACAAGGCTCCTGCCAAGATGCAGTAGAAACAGCCATTAAAGCAGTGGAAGATTATCCATTTTATAAATCGGTGGGGTATGGCGGACTGCCCAACGAAGAAGGCGTGTTGGAAATGGACGCTGCCTTCATGGATGGTGATACCTTCAAAATTGGTGCCGTCGCTGGGATCGTCGATGTGGAAAATCCTATTTCCGTGGCACGCAGCCTAAGTGAGGAGAAATTCAATAGTTTTCGGATCGGCCAAGGAGCGGTCGCTTATGCGCTTGCTGAAGGATTCCAGCCCAAAGAGATGCTGACACCGCGAGCCAAAACCATTTGGGAAAAGCGCAAAGCAGAGATCGCTGCCAACAACCTCGATCCCTATGACGGCCACGATACAGTGGGAGTAGTTGCGCTGGATGAACACCAAAGCATGGCAGTAGGAACCTCTAGTTCTGGTTTATTTATGAAAAAAAGCGGTCGTGTTGGCGATTCACCTTTGTCTGGATCTGGTTTTTATGTGGATAGTGAAATCGGCGGTGCCGCTGCCACAGGGTTAGGGGAAGACTTGATGAAAGGCTGCCTTTCCTACGAAATCGTTCGTTTGATGGGAGAAGGGCTAGCACCGCAAGAAGCATGTGATCAAGCCGTTTACGACTTTGAAGCGCGATTGAAGAAGCGCTACGGCAAAGCCGGCGCCTTCTCGCTGATCGCCTTAGATAAACAGGGGCGCTGGGGGGTGGCAACCAATGTAGAATTTACCTTTAGTGTCGCAACCACCAATCAAGCGCCTGCTATTTTTATGGCAACACCAGGACCTGAGCAGACAACCGTGATCGAACCCATCACGAAAGAATGGTTGGAGGCGTATGAAGAACGGATCAAAGCGCCGGTCTAAAAACCGCGATTGAGAAAAACAAACATTGGAGGAATGGATATGGCAACGAAAAAAATCTATTTGTTTTGTGAAGCTGGAATGTCAACGAGTATCATGGTCAATAAAATGATGGAAGTCGTCAAAAAGCACAACATGCCTTTGACGATCGAAGCATTCCCTGCGATCCATGCAGAAGAAAAAGTCGAACAAGAAAAACCAGTCGCTATTTTGTTAGGTCCACAAGTACGACACTTAGATAGCAAAATGAAAGCAACTTTCGAGCCAATGGGGATTCCAGTCGGCACGATCGCGACAGAAGCATACGGCATGATGGATGGCGAACGAGCGTTGAAAGATGCCTTAAGCTTGATCAAAAAAGCCAAAGCAAAGTAATAATAGTGTTGGAGTAACAGGGGACTACGTGTTATCTGCCAGATAGCACGCAGATGGGAGGAAGAAAAATGCAGAAATTTTTAAACTGGTTAGAAAAAGTGTTAACACCGATGGCAAAGACGATCGGTGAAAACAAATACTTGATTGCGATTCGTGATGGTTTTTTATTATCCACACCGTTGTTGATCGTGGGTTCACTCTTTTTAGTCTTGACCAATTTTCCGATTCCAAATTGGAACGAGATGATGAGCAGTTTGCTGGGAGACAACTGGGCAACGATGTTGAATATGCCAGCAACAGCCAGCTTTGACATTATGACGATTTTAGCCGTTGGTGGGATCGGGTATAGTTTGGCAAAACAGTTTAAAGTTGATGCCATGCAAGCAGCCATTATTTCACTCGTTTCTTTTTTTATCGTGACACCATTTACGACCGTTTTCACACCAGAAGGCTCTACGGAAGTATATGAAGTTGGCAGCCTGCCATTACGATGGATGGGTTCTAGCGGTTTGTTCTTAGGGATGGTTGTTGCCTTGATTTCCACCAGAATGTTCGTTGCGTTATTACGCAAAGGGTGGACGATCAAAATGCCTGACGGTGTTCCCCCAACTGTGGTGAAATCCTTTGAGGCGTTGATTCCCAGCTTTGTGATCGTGACGGTCTTTATGATCGCCAACTGGTTAGCAAACTTGACGTCTTATGGCAATCTCCAAGAGATCCTCTTTAAGTTCTTACAGACACCGTTGTTAAGTTTAGGAAATACTTTAGGTGCCATGATCATAGCCTACCTATTTTTGCATTTTTTCTGGTTCTTTGGGATCAATGGTTCCAGTGTGGTCGGCGCTGTCTTCAACCCTATCTTACGAGCATTATCTATTGAAAATTTAGATGCTTTCAAGAATGGCGCAGAAATTCCTAACATCATCACCGGTCAATTTCAAGACATGTTCGCGACCTTTGGTGGGGGCGGTTCGACATTATCTTTGATTTTAGTCATGATCTTAGTCTGTAAAAGCCAACGGGTCAAAAAACTATCACAGTTATCGTTGATCCCAGGTATTTTCGGGATCAATGAACCCATCATCTTTGGGTTACCGATCGTCTTGAATCCAGTTCTGCTGATTCCTTTTGCTTTAGTGCCAACGATCAATATTATAATCTCATACTTCTGTATGGATCTTGGGTTAGTCAACTATACCAATGGAATTCAACTGCCATGGACCACGCCACCGATTATTTCTGGTTTCTTAGTCAGTGGTTGGCAAGCGTCCGTGTTACAAGTCTTGTTGATCCTCTTAGGAATGGCTATTTATTATCCGTTTATCAAAGTCTTAGATAATCAATATCTAAAAGAAGAAGCGGATGCCGTTGAACAAGAAGAAGAGGAAATCAATTTTGACGATTTCGATTTTGATGATCTATAAGAAGAGAGGCACCGCTCATGAAAAAAATAATTTTGATTCTCAATCATGTCACTGCAGGGATGGGAAGTGATGAAAATGCTCAGTTGCCGCCAAGCGGCAAAAAAGCTGCCCTTGGTCCAGGTCGAACCTTGAATCCACTTTTTCAAGAGCAAGACGCACAAATCGTTGCAACGCTTTATTGTGGTGACCAATATTATCACGAGCATCAAGAAGAAGTGAATAAAAAATTTGTGGGGTTTGCTAAAAAATTTGACGCCGATGCCGTTCTTTGCGGACCTGCGATGCATTATCCTAATTTTGGCGAAATGGCAGCAGGATTGACGAAAGTATTCAATGCGCAAGGAATTCCAGGGGCTGCAGCGATGTCAGAGGAAAATCCAGCAGTGACAATCTATGCCAAAGACATCTATATCTTGAAGATGCCGAAAAAAGGCGGAATCGGATTAAATGATTCCTACAAAAAGATGGCGCACGTTGTTTCCCAGCTTGCCCACGGGAAGCCTCTAACAGAAGCAGACCAAGAGGATTTGTTTTAAAGAGAAAGACGATCAGCGATGGCTGGTCGTTTTTTTGTCCTCGATAGACACTAATAGCCATTGAAAGAAGGGCAGAATACTAGAGGGAGTATACGGCAATCTTAGATAAAATAGTAGAAGGAAGAGTGATTTTTTTCAAAAGTGAACAAAAAGTTTTTTAACCTATTGTTCAACTTAGCACATGACATTTTTCTTAATAAAAACCGAAACTTTTGTCCACTTATTTTCCTTAAAAGTTCTTGAAAACGCTTAATTAAAAGGGAGTTTAATAAAACTGTGAAAAAAATCACAAAAACTATTTACAAACGAAAAAAGATGTTGTATGATCTGTATGTGAAGTAGTTAACAAACAAAACATGTTTAAAAACTAGGAGGACATACAATGGCTAAGACATTGGAAAAAGAAGTGACAATCGACGTACAAGCAATGATTGACGATTTAGCAACGAAGGCAAATGTGGCGTTAAAAGAAATGGAAAGCTTTGATCAAGAAAAAGTGGACCACATTGTTCATGAAATGGCAATGGCAGCATTAGACAAACATATGCCTTTAGCTAAAATGGCAGTAGAAGAAACTGGCCGTGGTATCTATGAAGATAAAGCGATCAAAAACATGTACGCTTCAGAATATATTTGGAACAGTATCAAACATGACAAAACAGTCGGCGTGATCAATGAAGACAAACAAAAAGGCTTGATCGAAATCGCTGAACCAGTTGGTGTCGTTTGTGGGGTAACACCAACAACTAACCCAACATCTACAACGATCTTTAAAGCAATGATCGCTTTGAAAACACGTAACCCGATCGTTTTTGCTTTCCACCCATCTGCACAAAAATGTTCAGCAGAAGCTGCACGTATCGTTCGTGATGCAGCCATCGCTGCTGGGGCACCTGAAAACTGTGTGCAATGGATCGAACATCCATCAATCGAAGCGACTGGCTTATTGATGAACCACCCAGGAATTGCGATCGTATTAGCAACTGGTGGCGCTGGCATGGTCAAAGCAGCATACTCAACTGGTAAACCTGCATTAGGTGTTGGACCAGGGAACGTACCTGCATATATCGAAAAAACAGCGAAAGTGAAACGAGCAGTCAATGACTTGATCGTATCAAAAACTTTTGATAACGGAATGATCTGTGCCTCTGAACAAGCAGTGATCGTTGATAAAGAAGTCTATGCCTCTGTGAAAGCAGAATTTGAAGCACATCAAGTCTATGTTGTAAAAGCAAAAGAATTACAAAAACTTGAAGATGCCGTGATGAACGAAGGGAAATATGCCGTAAATCCAGCAATCGTTGGACATTCAGCAATGGAAATTGCGAAATTAGCAGGCATCAACGTACCAGAAGGAACAAAATTATTGATCGCTGAACTTGACGGTGTCGGTGCTGATTACCCACTATCAAGAGAAAAACTTTCTCCAGTTTTAGCAATGATCAAAGCAAACAACACAGAAGACGCGTTCGAAAAATGTGAAGCAATGCTTGATTTAGGCGGATTAGGCCATACAGCGGTGATCCACACTGAAAACGAAGACTTGCAATTAGCATTCGGCCTACGCATGAAAGCTTGCCGTATCTTAGTTAACACACCATCTGCAGAAGGTGGTATCGGAAATATCTACAACGAAATGATTCCATCATTGACACTTGGTTGTGGTTCATACGGGAAAAATTCTGTATCACGAAATGTTTCTGCTGTGAACTTGATCAACGTGAAAACTGTAGCGAAACGGAGAAATAATATGCAATGGTTTAAATTGCCACCAAAAATCTTCTTTGAAAAGAACTCTCTAATGTACTTGGAGAAAATGGAAAACGTTGAACGTGTCATGATCGTTTGTGACCCTGGTATGGTTCAATTCGGCTATTGCGATACGGTTCGTGAAGTACTTGCTCGTCGTAAAAATGACGTGAAAATCGAAGTCTTCTCTGACGTAGAACCAAACCCATCAACAAACACCGTTTACGCTGGAACAAAAATGATGGTTGATTTCAAACCAGATACAGTGATCGCCCTTGGTGGTGGATCAGCAATGGATGCTGCCAAAGGCATGTGGATGTTCTATGAGCACCCAGATACTTCATTCTTCGGCGCGAAACAAAAATTCTTAGATATCCGTAAACGGACATACAAGATCGACAAACCAGAAAAAACGCAATTCGTTTGTATCCCAACAACGTCTGGTACTGGTTCTGAAGTAACCCCATTTGCGGTTATCACTGACAGTGAAACACACGTGAAGTACCCATTAGCTGATTACGCATTGACACCAGATGTTGCAATCGTTGACCCTCAATTCGTAATGTCAGTACCTGCTTCTGTTACAGCAGACACTGGAATGGACGTTTTGACTCATGCGATCGAATCTTATGTGTCAGTAATGGCATCTGATTACACTCGTGGATTGAGCTTACAAGCAATCAAGTTAGTCTTTGACTACTTAGAAAAATCAGTGAAAACACCTGATATGGAATCTCGCGAAAAAATGCATAATGCCTCAACAATGGCAGGTATGGCCTTCGCCAATGCATTCCTAGGTATTTGTCACTCTGTAGCTCACAAAATCGGTGGTGAATATGGTATTCCTCACGGACGTACAAATGCGATTCTTTTACCGCACATTATCCGTTACAATGCCAAAGACCCACAAAAACATGCAATGTTCCCTAAATATGACTTCTTCCGTGCCGATACAGATTACGCAGACATTGCGAAATTCTTAGGCCTTAAAGGCAAAACAACGGCTGAATTGGTTGAAGCATTGGCAACAGCTGTTTACGAATTAGGACAATCTGTGGGTATCGACATGAGCTTGAAAGCGCAAGGCGTCACTCAACAAACACTAGATACAACAGTTGATCGCATGGCTGAATTGGCTTACGAAGACCAATGTACAACAGCAAATCCAAAAGAACCACTAATCTCTGAATTGAAACAAATCATCGTTGATGCCTATAACGGCTAACCAATGAATCAAGAACACCCTGCGGTATCTTAGCTGCCGCAGGGTGTTCTTTTGTCGTCTCTTTTTTTGAAAAACAAGCTGGCAGTTGCCGCCTTTTTGCCCAGATCAGTTAAGAATGCGAAAAATAGCAATTGAACAGGGGGGATCATAAAAAAGGAGTGGATTTCTCCACTCCGTAAAAGTCTCGTTTTTTCAGGATGTCACCAAGGCTGCTGCTTTTTTTTGCTTAAACAGATATACTCGTTACTTGCTGACGTTTTTCTTCAAGCGTAGCATCTGGAAGCTTTGTTTTTCCAAGACGACACGCAAAATGCCGTCATTCAATTCCGCTGTTTTTCCATTGACGGGCACAACGTTGTTTGGGGTTGCTTCGGTATTGGCGGCATGCAAGTCTGGGTGGTGCAAGACTTGATGGGTAGCGATTTGCAATGAATCATATTGACGCAAGTCGCAAGTGAATTCATTGGCAGCCTGCAAATCCTTATTTACTAAGAAAAAGGTCAAATAGTCATCTTCGTTTTCGATCGCAATGGCATCCACATAAGAAGCTTTTCCGTGGCTGCTATCGAAATCAGCTCCTCGAAGGATGCTATGCAACACGTGACCGCGACCATAGTTGCTGATCATTTCATAGGGATAAAAAATCGTTTGTTTCCAAGCGGCAGTATCGGAAGTCATGATCGGTGCGATCACGTTGACCAGCTGTGCCATGCAGGCGATTTTAACGCGATCTGCGTGATGAAGCATCGTGATCATCATGCTTGCGACGAGTAACGCATCTTCAAAGTGATAGACGTCTTCTAATTGTGGTGGGTGTTGACTCCAAGGTTCAATTTTTTGATCCTGTTCATTTGAGTGATACCAGACGTTCCATTCGTCGAAGGAAATATTGATCGTCTTCTTGCTTCGGCGTTTGGCTTTCACTGCATCACAGATTGCTGCGACTTGACTGATGAACTGATCCATTGCGACATTGCTTGCTAGATAATCTTGGCTATCGCCGTTACGGTTGCCATAATATTGGTGCATGGAAATGTAGTCGACTTGATCGTAACAATGACTTAATACTGTATCTTCCCACATGCCAAAGGTCGGCATCGTGAGAGAAGAACTGCCACAAGCGACGGTTTCGATCGTTGGGTCCACCAAACGCATCGCTTTGCCAGCTTCTTCTGCGAGACGGCCATATTCATCGGCTGTCTTATGTCCTTCTTGCCAAGGACCGTCCATTTCATTGCCTAGACACCAAAGTTTGATGTCATGAGGATCGGCCACCCCATGGGCACGACGGAGGTCACTATAATAGCTGCCGCCTTTTAAATTGGTGTATTCGATCAAGTTTTTCGCTGCTTCGATTCCTCGTGTCCCAAGATTGATCGCCATCATCGGTGCCGTATTGACTTGTTTGGTCCAATCCATAAATTCGTTTAAGCCGAACTGATTGCTTTCGATTACCCGCCAGGCCAAATCGATTTTTGCTGGCCGTTGCTCTTTAGGGCCGACGCTATCTTCCCATTTATACCCAGAGACGAAATTGCCTCCTGGGTAACGGACGATCGGCACATTCAACTGCTTGATCAAGGCAGCGACATCTTGACGAAAGCCTTGCTCATCGGCAAAAGGACTTTCTGGTTGATAGATCCCTTCGTACACACAGCGCCCTAAGTGCTCCACAAAAGAGCCGTAGATCCGTTCGTCGACTGGTGCCAAAATAAAGTGTTTGTCTAAATACATCGTAGTTTTCTTCAATTTTGCAACCCCTTTCTTTTCTTTCATTGTAGCGATAGTCCATGAAAATAAACACTACATTCTGTCTTATTCTATTGACGTTTTGTCCGTTTTCTTTATACTAAAGGCAAGTAGGAAGGAGTGAGAAGTTGAACGTAACCTATTCAGGATTTCAAATGCACAATGCTGTTTCCGATCATATTTATCGACCCTCTGGCTTAAAGCATTATCTTTTCGTGTTGACGTTGTCTCCAATGGTTTTCACTTTTGAAGATGGTCATCAAGAAACTAGTGAAAAAGGTAGCTGCATTCTTTTTCCTCCAACCGTCTATCAAGATTATCGTGGCAAAGAAGATTTTTTTAATAGCTTTGTTGAGTTTCAAACGGATCAGGTGATCGAAGAAACCTATGCGATCCCTTGTAATCAACTGTTCCAGCCGAAAAATATTCAACAAATCAACAAATTGATCCAAAAGATCAATCATGAATCCTTGTTGCCACAACGGCACACGGAAGAATTGATCGCGGCGTATATGACAAACCTATTGGTCTTACTTGAACGCAATTTTGAAGAAAGCATCCCGCAACCACAAAACGAACACTATCAACTGTTTCAAGCGATGCGGTTGAAAATGTTAGTCAATTGCGAACAGCAATGGGATTTTTACCAGTTTAGCCGAGAGCTTTCCATCGGTAAAAGCCAATTCTATAAGCTCTATCAACAATTTTTTCATACCACGCCCAAAGAAGATTTATTGCAAGCTCGGTTTCAAAAGTTTTTTTATTTACGCAGCAACGAAACACTGACGATTCGAGAGGCGGCGTTTCAATCTGGGTTCCAAAACATCAACCATTTTAATCGGCTCTTTGCGAAGCGCTATGGCTGTGCACCGACAAAGTACCAACAGGAGCAATAGGCAGGTCTGATCGGTAAAAACGCAGAAAAAAGTCCGACGAATTCTTGACGGATGAAAGAGAAAACGGGACAATGTCATTAGGAGGTGGCGTATGGATACAGAAACGATCGTAAGCGAACTTTCTAAACGTTCAAGCGAAATGGAAGCGCTACAAAGAAAATTGAGTCAAAGCCAATTAATGAACAATGAAGCGGCACAAACGTTCATTTTTGACTTAAAGGATTATTTAGATAGCTTAAAGCTCGTAACGGATTTAGTACCGTCAGCGGCCACTACAACAGTGGAAGTTGACCAGTTGTCGTACGTCTTAGGTGAACAAAATCAAAGCATCCAGCAGCTGCTGGTTATTTTGGAAGAAGCCGAAGCAAATGACGACCAGTGCTTTTTCGGCAAAAGTGCGGGAGAAGTGCGGCGGATGATTGGCAGTCTGTCTGGGATCCTGGAACTAAACGGTCTGTTGCTGCAAGACAATCGTGGCTTTCAGCAAGTCGTGAAGGAAACTGGACCGCTCCAGGTGACTGAAACAAAGGAAGTCCCTGAGAAAAAAGGATTTCTCCAAAAGCTTTTTGGGAAATAAGCACTGATCGTCGATCAAAACATGAATCACTTGTACCCACAAAACGGCACTTCACAATACGTGAAGCACCGTTTTGTGGTACAAGTATTTTTTTGCTTTTTGCCAATAGAGACGGAGGGATCAGAAGGTACCGACGCTGAAACCTTAGACTGAAATCGAACTTCTGGGGGGACATTCTTCAATCCCGTAAATCAGAAAGGTGTTTTCGGTAGCTTTTCTACTAGCATTTGCCAGTAATTTTTTGCTAGTAGCTAAGCTGAATGGTTTTTCTCTGATCTCCTTGGCTCATTGCTACTTTGTCCGCTGTGATAGTGACATCAAAGGGTGGAATCTGATCAGAAAAGGCATTGCCTAAACACGCAACGAGCCATTCCTGTTGTCCGGCGAGAACGGTTTTGCTTATTTGAGGGATGACTGTTCGACTATAAAGTAGATTCGTGTTGGGTTCTGGCATCAAGAGGGTACCTTCTTGATACGTCGGGAAGCTTTTGATACCGACACAGCCAACCGAGCTTTGATAAAAGGTGCCTTCTTTGCTAGAAAGCGCAGCACCATCAGCTGGTGCTGCAAAGCTGCCATTGACCAGTTGCAACCTTCGATCCGTTTGAATCCGATGGTAACGCAGATGCCAAGGATACATCGGAATCACAAAGGTTTCGATGACGACCTGCTCGTAGGGGCGCCAGCGACTATAGACGTAGTCATCTTCAATCGCAAAGGCTTCGTAACCAAAAGCTGTTTTAAAATCCGTCTGCCCCTCTGAGATCGCCAATATATTATCATAGGCACCTTGTTTCAATAAAACGGTTGCTTTCGGTACGCTAAACCCAAACGTTGTCGAATAGACAAACTTTTCGTATTTGGCATTGCCGTGAGCATGTTCGTGGGAATGTTGCCCCGCAGTGAAAGCTTGCAATTCTGTGCCTTCTTGGTTATGCACCAAAAGCATCCGACTATGCGGATTGCGCACCGGTGTGGCAAAGGTTGGCACCTGCTCCTCAAGCGTCCAAAATTCAGCATCCGCTGGGATGGCCAATACACAGAAATTTTTGAAAGCCCAATAAGGCGATCCTGGTGCGTTATAGCCTTCAGCCATATTTAGGTTGGGGTAAGCATAGCCAATACTTAAAAAGCCTTCTTGCGTAAAGATTGGTTGGCGAAACCAGTAACGCATGTTTTGTAACAGTAAATATTTTCCTTCATTTTTTGTGAAGCCTTCATATTCTATATCGGCGAAAGCACCGACAGCAAAGAAACTTGATTGCGCAAACCGATACGTTAGACTACGACCAAAAGGCAATGCCGCACCGGTTTTCGTGAACCACTGCTTAAAGGATTGCGCAAACGTAGCGGCTCTTTGACGGTAGCTAAACTGATACGGGCATTGGGAACGACAAGTAAGAACACTGTAAAGGAGTCCGTAGTATTGCATCCCAAAAGGAATATAATAGTCGATTTGGTTTTCATAGCCATCAAAATACCAGCCGTCTGCTAAGTAATACCTCTCGATCTCTTCTTGATCAGCCAAAAGGGTGGTTTCTACAAAAGGCAATGCTGCCATTTCAAAGAAGGTATTAACTAAAATCCGAAAGAAGAGCCAATTGGTTTTAGGGATCGTGTGCTGATTGATCTGATTGAGCCAATCAAAGAGATTTGTTTGCTCTCTTGGTGTGAGGAGATCCCAAAAGATGGGTTTGGTAAAAATCAAATAGCTAGCAAGGGCACCCATTTCCACAAACAATTGGTCGTAGTCATGCAGTTTTCCCCAGTACTCCTGAGAGGTCGGGGTGGTGCCTGCAACGATCCCGGCATTGGCTTGTTGAAAAAGTTTTGGGTAACGAAGGCACGCTTCTTCTTGGCTGAACAATGGGCCTAATCCCCAGAGTGTCCGTAAAAAGCCTTCGATGTCACTCTTTTCCTGAGTGTACACCGCTCCTGAATTTCCTAGGTGGACCCTCCCGGGAGTTCCTTGTTGTGCCATACATTCGTATACGGGAGTGACCAGATCAACAAGGGCCTCTTCTAGATCAGTTTTGGTTCGAAGAGGGTTCTTACTTAATGCTTCTTGGAAGTTTCTCATGCAAACAGCTCCTTTTATTTGTTATTTTACTTTATTTAGTAAAATAAAGAAATGGAAACTGTTACATTTCTCGATTTAAAGTAAAAAATAGTAAAAAATCGCTGGAAACAGTTACATTTTTTTGTCGACATCGCTATAATGGAGAAAATACGAGAGGAGCTACATGCAATGACCCAGATTTCCTTAACGATTTATGACCAAAAGCATCAAGTAAAAAAAGGCAAACGAACACCTGAAAGTGAACCTACCCTTCTTCAAGCGACGGCGGAAGACTTTGTCACGTTGGCATCCCAAGCGTATTGTTACGAGGACGGAGATAAAATCGTTGTCTCGCTCTCACGCAGTGGACAATTTGTGTGGGTCACACTCGATGAAACGCTGGCGACTACTTTGGTGTACATCAAAGGCAACGAGTGGATCTACCCCGTACATCTTAGTGAAAATGCCAAAGAAGCCGCGCCAGAAGGCCGTTTTGCTGGGAAAAGCCATTATTTGAGTGTGCGGGTAGCAACAAAAGAAGAACTAGCGGCTTACCGCAATGTCGCCTTAAACCCTCATGATCAAAAAGAATTCTTGGGTGCCTATCCGCATGCCCATGCCAATGTTGAAACAAGAGATGATGCGACGTTTTTCGCTTGTAACGCTATTGATGGCATTTTTGCCAATACGTCTCATGGCAATTATCCCTATGGCTCATGGGGGATCAATCAACAAGCAGATGCCGCTTTGACGATCGACTTTGGTCATGAGGTCCGCATCGACCAATGTGCGCTTACGTTACGGGCGGATTTTCCCCATGATAGCTATTGGCAACAAGTCACGTTGGCGTTTTCCGACGGGAGTCAAGAAATCTTGCAGACGGTCAAAAGCAGCCAACCTCAACGGTTTTCTTTCCAGCCGCGAACGGTCACTTGGGTGAAATTGCATGAGCTGATCCAAAATGACGATCCCTCACCATTTCCAGCGTTGACCCAAATCGAAGTCTTCGGACGCTCCATTCAGGAGGAAAACGCGTGAATCCAGCAGATGTAAAAGAAGAAATTTTACAGGCGGCACAGGCTTATCTTGAGACTGGGGAAATTCCCTATTTGCCTTATCAAGGCTATCAAGAGTATCTCGAATCGGGGAATCGTGTTGCCTTCGAAGCCCATTATTTTGCCCGCCGACGGATGTTGGTGGTTTTAGGACTTGCTTATGAAATGGAGCGTAAGGCAGCGATCAAAGTGCTGTTGGAGCAAGTGATTTGGGAAATCTGCAATGAATATACATGGTGTTTGCCAGCGCATCTGCCGATTGTCGATGGCCAGTTTTCTTCGCAAGCGCGCCACACAGTCGATCTTTTTGCAGCTGAAACTGGGCAATCCTTAGCAGAGTTGTTTATGTTGGTTGGGGGAGACCTTTCACCAGTCATCACAGAACGAGTGTTGTATGAGATCGATCAACGGCTTTTTTTACCCTTCGAGGAGCAAACCTGGGAGTGGGAGACAAAAGAGAACAATTGGTCCGCAGTTATTGGTGGCTGTCTTGGAATGACGGCGCTCTATGTATTGCCGAAAAAAAGCGAGCGACAATTGCGGATGATCAAACGATTGGATACTGCAATGCAAAGCTATCTCAACAGCTTTGGCGAAGATGGTGCTTGTGTAGAAGGCGTCGGTTACTGGGCGTATGGGTTTGGTTATTTTCTGTATTATGCACAATTGTTGGCAGAAGTATTGCAAGAAGATACCTACCTAAAGCAGCCTAAAACCAGAAAAATTGCCGCTTTTCCTTATTACACGATGATTTCTCCAGGGCATTACATTCCTTTTTCTGATTATTCGGCGATCGAACTGCCTAGCGGCTTGGTCAGTTATTGCTACGAGCATTTGGGCGTGGCGGTTCCCCAATTATCGGGGGTCAGTCCGTTAGGTTTTGATCCTTGCTACCGGTTTGCCCACAGCTATCGAAATTTGTATTGGCATAACGAAGCGATCACACGAGAAACGAATGCCTCGTTTCATCACTATTTTGAACAAGCACAGTGGTTTATTGCAAAAGATGTGCAGCAGGATCTCTTTTTTGCTGCCAAAGGGGGGAGCAATCAAGAAAGCCACAATCATCTCGATGTCGGTCATTTTGTTTTAGGAACGACGGAGGAGTTGTTTCTGACGGACCTTGGTGCAGGGGAATACACCAAAGAGTATTTTGACGAGAACATGCGCTATCACTACTTTCCCGCAGCCGCAATCAGTCATTCGCTGCCGATCATCAACCAGCATACCCAACGCGCAACAGCCGAGGAAGCGACGGTGCTGCAGGTCGATGACCAGCAATTTGACTTAGACCTCAGTGCGTTCTATCCGAAAGCAGCGGTCACTGAATACCAGCGGCGCTTCGTTGTCTCGCAGCAACAAGTAACGATCGAAGACCATTTTGTCTTTGACGAGCACCAACCAAAGAATCTGGTGGTGGAAAACTTTATTACGAACATACCACCAATGGTGCAAGATAAGACCGTTCAACTAATGACAAAAAAAGCACGCTGTGTTCTTGGTTTTACCAGTGATAAGATCCAAATACAGCCAGTCACTTATCAAGATCACCATGGTGTACAGGCACAAGCGTATTTGATTCAAGCCGAATACGCGCTTGAGCAGACAGGGGAAATCAAAACGACCATTAAAATAAAAAAAGGGTGAGAAGGATGCGGTGCTTCCTTGCAATGACATTGATCAATGCAAGAAGACACCGCAGCTTCTCAGCCTTCTTTTGGTTTTGCGGTAGATTGACGAATCACCAGCTGTGTACTTAAAAAGATGCGTCTGGCGATCCCAGGATTTTCGATGCGGTTATAGAGTAGCTCTAACCCCGTTTCACCCATCTCTTCAGTAAATGCTTGGACTGAAGAAAGGGGTGGAGAGACATAGCGGGACACCGAAATATCGTTGATGCCCATAACACTGATGTCTTCAGGAATCTTGATTCCATGAGCCGTTAACGTATGGATGACCCCGATCGCAAAGGCATCATTGGCTGCCAAAATCGCAGTCGGCAAGCGGTCTTGCCACAAAGCCAAAGCCTGCTCCGTTAATTCTTCCCCCGTTTGGACATCCAACCGACTATTTTCTTTCACGATGAAATAATCCTCATCAAACAGCTGATAATGCTGCATCATATCGACATAGGTGTTGACCGTTGGGGTTTTGTACCGCCGATACCCATACATATTTTGACTTTCCTCGGCGCCGATAAAGGCGATTTTTTGATGACCAAGTCCCATCAAGTGAGAAAGAGCCAACTCCGTTGCTTGCGTAAAATCGGTATTGACAGAATCGTAGTCATCCAGGGGAAAGTTACTGCCAATCACACAGAGGTTGGGGTGTAGCTCATGGAGTTTTTTGACCCGCTCTTCTGTAAACTTGCCGATCGCCAGTAAGCCGTCGACGGACTGGATCACTGACTCATCAAGGTTGGAGATTTTTAACAGATCGCAACCCAGTTCGGCGGCTCGTTTTTCCACACCCAAACGAATCGACATATAGTAAATGTCTTCCAATTCTTCATCATCCATCCGCCACTGAACGATCCCAATCGATTTGTTGTGTTTTTTTGGTACATCCACTGGTAGTTCACGCTGCTTTTGCTTGTTTTTGTATTTCGTATAATTTAGTTTTTCAGCTGCCTCGAAAATCTTTCGTTTGGTTTCTTCGGTCACTGAAAGACTAGGATCGTAGTTCAGAACCCGTGATACGGTTGATATTGATACCTCAGCTATGGTCGCTATGTCGGTAATCGTAGCCATAGAATCCCTCCTCCAATGCTTCTCCTCTTCAGTATATTTCTTTTTAGTAAAAAAACCAAGAGAGAAATTGCCCTCAAGTAAAAATTTTACTTTTTTTAGGAAAAACTATTGATTATTTTCCTAAAAAAAAGTATGATTTGAAATGAAGAAAGCGTTTTAAAAATGAGGGTGGCATGAATGAAGTGGATTAATTCGTTATTTATCCTGGGACTACTTATGGGGTTGACTGCTTGTTCTCCAAATGAAGCAACGCAGACGCAAGCATTTTCTCAAAGCAGCGAAAAGCAATTAAAAGAACGAGCGCTTTGTTATTCTGACGAAGATTTTTCGCAAGGTGTCGTCCCGTTGCATGAATTCGTGAAGCTATCTGGCACCATCGTAAAGAGTGATGCGAAAACAGCAGACATTGAGAAAGGGGATCGATTTATTCTAGAAACAGCGGCTGGACAGTACCAAGTATTCAATGAGCAAAGTCAACAACTGAAACTGCAAGATGTGGTGACGGTCTACGGAGAATATTATGGGTTTATTAAAGCGACATTGATTGAAAGGAAGGATGCGGATGCAATCACAGAAGCTGCAGCAATTGAAAAAGAATAAATTTGAAAGTTATGAAGATGTAGCAGCCGGCTTCAAAACGATCATGGATCAACTCAAACCCGCTTTTGCAAGCAGTCGTCCCGGTCATTTGGCTTTAGGCAGCCATGGGACTGTCTATGAGAAAGAGGTACAGGAACTTGAAGCGTTCTTGCGACCGCTTTGGGGACTCGCGCCTTATCTAACCCAGCAAGAAGATTCATTCATGGAAACCTATCTCTCAGGAATTATTGCTGGTACAGATCCAGAGAGTCCCGATTATTGGGGTGTTGTGGAAGACTTCGACCAACGAATCGTGGAAATGGCTTCGCTAAGTACCTTTTTATTATTAAACAAGGAAAAAACGTGGGATGTTTTATCCCAACACCAAAAAGATGATCTCCATGCGTGGCTGATCCAAGTCAATCAACGAGAAATTCCCGCAAACAATTGGCATTTCTTTCGGGTTCTCGTCAATGTAGCCATGAAGCGTTGTGGCCGCAGCTTTTCCCAAGAAAAGATCGATGCTGACTTGGCATTGATCGAGACCTTTTATTTAGGGGAAGGATGGTACTGTGATGGAGTAGCCACTCAAATCGATTACTATGTATCTTTTGCGATCCACTACTATAGTCTTCTGTACTGTCGATTTGTCCCTGAGGATCTTGAAAGGGGAAGGAAGTTCAAACAACGAGCCACCGATTTTGCTCAAACCTTCAAACATTGGTTTGCAGCAGGTGGAGCTGCCGTTCCTTTTGGTCGAAGTTTGACGTATCGCTTTGCGCAAGTTTCTTTCTTCAGCGCATTGGTTTTTGCGGATGTTGAAGCATTGCCATGGGGAGAGATCAAAGGGTTGATCAGTCGTCACCTGCATCAGTGGATGCAGCAAGACATTTTTACTTCCGAAGGGATACTGACGGTCGGCTATTCGTACCAGAATCTGATCTTTGCCGAAGGCTACAATGCACCAGGTTCACCTTATTGGGCGTTAAAAACCTTTCTTTTGTTAGCGGTACCAAAGGAGCATCCCTATTGGCAAGTCACCCCGACGCCATTAGCGATCACTGAAAGAACACTGGCTCATCCAATCAGTAAGAACTTTTATCAACACAATCAAGACTTGACGCATGCCTTGATGTTTCCTGCAGGACAATGTATCAACTATCAAAGCCATGCCAGCAGCAAATATAGCAAATTTGTCTACTCAACGACGTTTGGCAATAGCGTGCCCAAAAGCAATTATTGGTTTTATGAAGGAAATTATGACAATACGTTGGCTTTGTCAGAAGATGACCATTACTTTCGCACCAAAGGATTGGATCGCCAGTATCAGCTTTTACCTGATCGGATCATTCATGAATGGGATCCGTGGGAAGACGTGCAGATAAAAACAACGATCATTCCACTGATAGGCAGTCACCTTCGCATTCACGAGATCAATTCTCAGCGCGCCCTTTCTTTCTATGAAGGTGGGTTTTCATCACCGAAAGAGCCTACTGCCATCACTGAAAAAAACGCACGCAGCGCTGCGGTACGAACATCGATCGGCTATTCGAAAATCGAGGCGATCACTGGCTATGAAACGAGCGATGTCCTACGAACGGAGCCAAATACGAACCTCTTGTATCCTGCAACGTGGCTGCCGTATCTAACTGCTCAACGACAAGCGGGAAAGCACCTGTTCGTTTCCCTCGTCACCGGCTTGCTTCCACAAGAACAAGAACAAGCAGTGACCGTCGAAGTGACAACAAACAACATTACGATCAATCAATCCGGACATATGATCCAGGTTGAGCGAATAGGAGGAAAAAATGGAAACCAGCTATGACGTACAGCTATCACAATGGGTAGCCGAGCAAATCGACTTCACCGTTAATCAAGTAAGAAAGAATACTAAGACCTTTGACACGTTGGTCCCACCGGCAGCAAGTGAACAGCTTGTCTATCGACCAGAAGCCAACCATGATTGGACGGCGAGTTTTTGGACTGGCATGTTGTTTTTGAGTAAAGAACTGACGGGATCAACAGAATTTGATGAAACCATCGAAAAACAGCTGCACTCTTTCCAAGAACGATTGGACCAAAGAATTGGACTAGAAACCCATGATATCGGGTTTTTGTATAGTTTGACTGCGATTGCCGACTATCGAGTGAACGGACGGGAATCTTCGAAAAAACTCGCGATTGCCGCCGCCGATCTATTGATGGCCCGTTACTCACCCAAAGCCCAAATCATTCAAGCGTGGGGCAATCTCGATGATCCGCAACAACGGGGGCGCATCATTATTGATTGCTTGATGAATTTGCCGCTATTGTATTTTGCTTCCCAAATGACGGGGGATGAATCCTACAAACAAGCAGCCTATGCTCATGCCAAGCAGACCCAGAAATACATCGTGCGAGACAACGCCACGACGTACCACACCTATTACTTCGACGTTGAAACTGGAGCGGCGATCGGCGGCAATACCCAACAAGGCTATGCCGATGATTCCTGCTGGGCGAGAGGGCAAGCGTGGGGAATCTACGGATTTACGCTGAGTTACCTTTACACCGGTGATACCAGTTTCTTGAAGACTGCTCAAGACCTTGCGGATTACTTTATTGCTGAATTACCGGCGGACAAGGTCAGTTATTGGGATTTAGTGTTTAACGATGGTAGTCAGGAAGAAAGGGATAGTTCGGCCGCCGCCATCGCAGTCTGTGGCTTGCTAGAACTGGCGAAACATTTACCGATCACGCAGCCAAACCAAGCCGCCTATCAGGAAAACGCCTTGGCGATCTTGGCGTCGTTAGCCCAAAACTATACAACGATCGACCATCCCGAATCAAACGGACTTTTGATGCATGGGGTTTATGACAAGAATTCCCTCAAAGGGGTCGATGAATGCATGATCTGGGGCGATTACTATTACATGGAAGCGCTGATGCGGGTGTCACAAAGTTGGTATTCCTATTGGTAGTTTTAGGGGCGACCCTTTAAAAAAATGTTTAATGGAGGAATGAACATGCACTTTTTGAAAAAAGGTTTATTAGCAGCAACGATGTTTGGGACAATCGCAGCCTTGGCAGCGTGTGGAGGCGGAGCGACAGATGATTCCGCTGCTTCTGAAGATGGCGACATCAAATTGACCGTAACCACTTGGAATTACGATACGACACCTGAATTCGAAAAACTATTCCGTGCCTTTGAAGAAGCGAATCCAGGCATTACCGTTGAACCTGTCGATATTGCTTCAGATGATTATGATACCAAGCTGACGACGATGCTCTCTTCAGGAGATACGACAGATATTTTGACCATGAAAAATTTACTTTCTTACTCTAATTATGCGTTGCGGGACCAATTGGTGGATCTCACCGACCATATCGGATCATTGGATATTGCCCCAGCGCAAGAAAGCTATGACATGTATGACGTAGAAGGCAAAACCTATGCACAACCGTATCGGACGGATTTTTGGGTCTTGTATTATAACAAAAAAATGTTCGATGAAGCAGGCTTAGACTACCCATCAAACATCACCTGGGACGAATATGAGGAGCTTGCCAAGCAGCTAACAAAACCAGACGAACAAATTTATGGTGCGTATCAACACACGTGGCGTTCCACTACCCAAGCGATTGCAGCTGCCCAAAATGGCGCCAACTTGATCGATCCTCAATACGACTATTTAGAAGAATATTATGATCGTGCATTGCGGATGCAAGACGAAAAGGCGCAAATGGACTTTGGGACGGCAAAATCAACGAAAGTTACGTATCAATCACAATTTGAAAATGAAAAAGCAGCCATGATGTACATGGGAACTTGGTATATGGGTGCATTGATGACCAATATCGACGATGGCAAGACAGATGTCGAGTGGGGTATTGCGGAAATGCCGCAAAATGAAAAAGGGGAAGTAACGACATTTGGTTCTCCGACTGCTTTTGCCATCAATAAAAATTCAAAACATCAAGAAGCTGCGCAAAAGTTCTTAGACTTTTGTTCTGGTGAAGAAGGCGCCAAAGTATTAGCAGAAGTCGGTGTCGTTCCTTCGTATAAGACTGACGCCATTGATGAACTTTACTTCTCCCGTGAAGGCATGCCCGCCGATGAAGTATCGAAAAAAGCCTTCAATCCAGAAACCGTCGCGATCGAGTTTCCTGTCGATGAAAATGGACCAGCGATCGACAAAATCTTGCAAGAAGAACATGACTTGATTCTTGTAGGGGATGAAACACCAAAAGCAGGCATTGCGAATATGGAAAAAAGGGTGAAATCTGAAACCGAATAGTCCTAACGAGAGAAGGGACTTGGGCAAAAAAGTTCCTTCTCTTTATTAATGAAAGGGGGCCTGCTGGCAAGCAGCAGGAGACAAATATGGAAATAACCTCAAAATCAAAAGCAGCCAATAAGTTGAAACGCAAAAATACGCTAACCGCGCTGTCTTTTATTGCACCGAACTTTATCGGCTTTTTCTTATTTACCTTAGTGCCAGTTGTGTTCTCATTGATTCTGGCTTTCATGGAATGGGATTCCTTTAGTTCGCCTGAATTTGTGGGAATGAAAAATTTCAGCAAAATGCTAGGGGACGACACCTTTTGGATCTCGTTAAAGAACACCTTTCTCTATACGATTGGCGTCGTTCCATTGACGTTAGTATGTTCCTTAGGCTTAGCGATTTTATTGAATAAAAAAGTACGTGGAATGAAGTTTTTCCGTACGGCCTTCTTCTTTCCTTATGTCACCTCGTTAGTTGCGATCGCTGTCGTGTGGAACATGTTGTTTCACCCAACGATGGGACCAATCAATCAGTTTTTGAAATTTTTTATTGAAAATCCTCCTGGTTGGACCTCCAGCTCTGATTGGGCTTTGACGGCGATCATCATAGTCAGCGTCTGGCGTGGCATGGGGTATTACATGATCTTATACTTGGCAGGGTTACAAAGTGTGCCAAAGGAATTGTATGAAGCGGCTTCGATCGATGGCGCCAACAAGTGGCAGCAGTTTCGCAACGTGACTTTGCCGTCCTTGCGACCAACGACCTTCTTTGTTTCGATCATGCTGGTCATCAACTGTTTCAAGATCTTCGATTTGGTCCAAGTCATGACTGCCGGCGGACCCGGTCGAGCCACCAATGTCTTGGTGTATCAAATTTACAACGAAGCGTTTGTGAAATTTAATTTTGGTTACGCATCTGCGATCGCCATGGTCTTGTTTGTGATCGTTTTGGGCATCACGGTGATCCAGTTTAAGTGGAACCAAAGACAAGAACGGGTGTAAGGAGGGAGTACAGATGGAAAATACACTGAGTAAAAAGAATGTTCAAGCCAAACCAAAACAAAAAGCCAAGCTGTCGGTCGGCAGTGTCTCCTTGATTCTTTTATTAACATTTCTCGCGTTAGTGACACTGATCCCGTTTCTCTGGATGATCTCTGCTTCTTTTAAGACCAATAACGATGTTTTTAGCGTACCGATCCAATGGATTCCAAAAAGTTGGCACCCAGAAAACTATACGGTGATCTGGGATCGCATTCCTTTGCTAACTTTTTTCAAGAACACAGCATTTTTGAGCATTATCATTACCTTGATCCAATTGTTTACCTCTAGCTTTGCGGCCTATGGGTTTTCAAAGATGCATTTCAAAGGACGCGACCTGTTGTTTCTGACATACATCGGTACGATTGCGATTCCTTGGCAATCCTATATGATTCCTCAGTTCATCATGATGCGCCAGTTTGGGCTGACAGACACGCTTTGGTCTTTGGTCCTCTTACAAGCCTTCAGTGCCTTTGGCGTCTTTTTGTTGAAACAATACTATAGTAGTATTCCTGATTCATTGTGTGAAAGTGCGCGGATCGACGGCTTGAGTGAGTGGGGGATCTATCGAAAAATCATTCTACCACTGACGAAGCCCGCTTTAGCGAGTCTGACCATCATCACCTTCGTCAATACATGGAACGATTATATGGGACCATTTATCTACCTCTCCTCAACCGAAAACAAAACCATTCAGTTAGGGTTGAAAATGTTTGTCGGCTTATATGATGCCGAGTACGCCCTGATCATGGCAGCATCTGTGGTCTCCATTTTGCCAGTGGCGATCGTCTTTTTAGCAATGCAAAAATACTTCGTAGAAGGAATCGCTACTTCGGGAATGAAAAATTGAGGTGATCAATCATGTTTACCAAACCTACCTTTGAAAACAATCTTTACATGCGGATCTTCCGCTGGCTATATATTGGCTTTGCTCTGAATATCAGTTTTTGGGTCGTCAATACACCCTACACCCTCACGGCAATGTTCTTGGCAGTCGATCCTAGAAACCTCCTTTGGTTTGCATTTGCACTCTTGCTGATTGGGCCAAGCATGATCAGCCTCCTGGCTGCGATCGATCGCTTTGCAGAACACAAAGACATCGATCCAGTAAAAGATTTCTGCTACTTTTTACGAACCTTTGCCGTGCGCGGGTTTCTCTATTGGCTCATCGGCTGGCTGGGAAGTGTCATTGCGATCGTGGATATTCTGTTTGCGGTTCAATTTGAAAGTGGCAAATGGCTCGTTCCTTTCTTTCTTTTGTTAGGGATGCTTTCCATAGCTCTTAGTATCAACGCGTGGTACTTCCAAGTGCGTAATCCAAAAGCCGCTAAGAAAGATGTCCTGCGTACCGCACTTTTTTTCACTTTGAAAAAATGGCCTGTTAGTTTGTTAGCAACCTTTTTGTTTGTTGCCGTTTTTGTCGCCTTGATTTTGAAGCCGCAATTTGGCTTTACTCTTTTTCCAGTCCTTTTTTTCGGACTCCTTTATTTAAACTTACGGAAATTTCAGATAAAATAGAAAGAAAGTCGTCTACGAATAAAGGAGACGACTTTTTTTAGGAGAAAGGGGGGCTTGAAGATGGCAGAAACAGTCACACTTCAACCGATTACGGAAGAAATGATTGCTGAACTTTGGTCGATCAGCTATGGGCCTAAGGCAGATTTAGAATGGAAAAAATGGGACGGACCGTATTTCCAAGACCCCGTGTTGACGTGGGAAGAATTTCGAACGGGGTTTGGCGCTAGCTGTATCGACAACCCGTTACGTAAAGCGATCAGCTATCAAGGAAGAATCGTAGGGATCGCGACCGCTTATTGGGAAGACAATACCTTGCAGCAGTGGTTGGAATTCGGGATAGCCATCTATGATGCTTCCCTTTGGAATCAAGGCATTGGCAGCCAAGCAATTCGTCAGTGGATCAATGAGTTGTTTGAATCACAGCCTCATATCCAGCGTGTCGGTTATACCACGTGGTCGGGCAATCACCGCATGATGAAACTAGGAGAAAAGCTAGGGATGACCAAAGAAGCCCAGATCCGCAAAGTCCGTTTCTGGGAAGGCACCTATTATGATTCCATCAAGTATGGCATCTTGCGAGAAGAATGGGCACAGCAGAAGTGAAGGTAGGGGATGCGGCAGCCAATGTCGTATTCCTTTTTCTTTTTTACAACAAATCAAAAAAATTTCTAGCATTACAGACAATAACCATGTACTATCTCTATGTAATACTTTATAATAATTCCAATGTACAGATTAGAAATATTTTAAAAAAGTCGGGAATAGCGTTTGAAGTTCATTCTCAATTAGTCTAAAATAGTGAGAAAGAAAAGATACTGGAGGGAAAGAAATGTCAGTTTTAGAAATCAAAAATCTACACGTCCAAATCGAAGATAAAAAGATCTTAAAAGGCGTTGACTTAGTGTTAAAAACTGGAGAGATCCATGCCATCATGGGACCAAACGGTACAGGGAAATCAACCTTGTCCGCTGCCATCATGGGTAACCCGAATTATGAAGTGACAGAAGGGGAAATTTTGTTCGACGGCGAAAACGTCTTGGAAATGGAAGTGGATGAGCGAGCTCGTTTAGGTCTGTTCTTGGCGATGCAATACCCAAGTGAAATTCCAGGCATCACCAATGCGGAATTCATGCGGGCAGCGATCAATGCCAAACGTGACGAAGACGACAAAATCTCTGTCATGGATTTCTTGAAAAAATTAGATGAAAAAATGGATTTATTGAATATGCCAGAAGAAATGGCGGAACGCTATTTGAATGAAGGCTTCTCTGGTGGAGAAAAGAAACGAAATGAAATCTTACAATTGTTGATGCTAGATCCAACCTTTGCGATTTTGGATGAGATCGACTCTGGTCTAGATATTGATGCCTTGAAAGTCGTAGCAAAAGGCGTCAATGAAATGCGCGGCGAAGGCTTTGGCGCTTTGATCATCACCCATTACCAACGTCTGTTAAACTACATCACACCAGACGTGGTTCATATCATGATGGAAGGCCGTGTCGTGATGACCGGTTCGGCAGATTTAGCCAAACGCCTAGAAGCAGAAGGCTATGCTGGGATCAGTAAAGAGTTAGGGATCGACTACAAAGAAGAAGAAGCGTAAGGAGGCAAGGTAAATGGCAAAATTACAGGATTATCTTGAACAAGTCAACGTTTTTTCAGCGTTAAAAGAAGAGCCTGAATGGATGTTGGAATTACGCCAAGCAGCCCTTGCGAAAGTGGATGAACTTGCGTTTCCAAAAATCGAGCGGGTGCGTTACGAGCGTTGGCCATTGTTCAATATCGACGAACAAGCACTTGCTGGTGAAAAAGAATTTGCAGGCTTCATCGATCCAACCTTACCTGCAAGTGAATCTAAGGAGACAGGTGCTGGCTTGGTTCCCGCCTTTGACGCGATGGATAACCATCCGACTCTCGTTCAGTTTGATGACACCACCATCTTTGAGCAATTACCGCAAGAGCTGATTGACAAAGGCGTGATCTTCACCGACTTGTTTACAGCAATGAAAGAAGTACCAGAGTTGGTCAATCAATACTACATGACCAAAGCAGTACCAATGGATGAAGACAAAATGACCGCAGCACATGCGGCGTTTATGAATAGCGGCATGTTCTTGTATGTACCAAAAAACGTGGTGATCGAAGAACCCCTTGAAGCGATTTTCTATCACAATGGCAATAGTCAAGCGCATTTCTTCAAACACATTTTGATCGTTGCTGATGAGCACAGTGAGTTCAGCTACTTGGAACGTTTCCAAACCAAAGGCGACCAAGCGAAAAAACTGTCTGGCAATATCGTAGTGGAAGTGATCGCCAAAGCAGGTGCGAAGGTCAAATTCTCTGCGATTGATCAGTTAGGTGTCAACATCACTACGTACATGAATCGTCGCGGCTACGTGTTGCGAGATGCGATGGTAGATTGGGCAATTGGAGTCATGAATGACGGCGACGTCGTGGCGGACTTTGATTCTGATCTTGTAGGCGAAGGCGCGCATTCGGAAGTCAAAGCGGTCGCAATCAGTGCTGGGCGTCAAACACAAGGAATCGACACTCGCGTCACCAATAAAGCACCGCATTCCATTGGCCATATCCTGCAACACGGCGTTATCAGAGAACGCGGCGTCTTAACCTTTAACGGTATCGGACACATTTTAAAAGGAGCCAAAGGAGCGGACGCGCAACAAGAAAGCCGTGTCCTAATGCTTTCAGACCAGGCTCGTGGCGATGCCAACCCAATCCTTTTGATCGATGAGCACGAAGTAACCGCCGGACACGCAGCCAGTGTGGGACGGGTCGATCCAGAAGAAATGTACTACTTGATGAGTCGTGGGCTGCGCAAAGCAGAAGCGGAACGTTTGGTGATTCGTGGCTTCTTGGGCTCCGTCTTGACCGCGATCCCAGTCAAAGAAGTGCAACAAGAATTGGTTGCCGTTATCGAAGGGAAGTTACTCGCATGATCGATGCCCAAAAAGTGAAACAAGCGTTTCCCATCTTGGATCAGCTCGTAAATGACGAACCATTGGTCTACCTCGACAATGCTGCCACTACGCAAAAGCCAGAGGCGGTGCTGCAGGCGATCACCGATTATTACCATCAAGACAATGCCAACGTTCATCGTGGGGTCCATACCCTCGCAGAACGGGCGACCCATTCCTATGAAGGCGCACGGGAAAAAGTGCGCAGCTTTATCCATGCGAATGAAACGGCGGAAGTGCTGTTTACTCGAGGGACGACCACTGGTTTAAATTGGGTCTCCCGCAGCTACGGCGACCGTTTTGTCAATGAAGGCGATGAAATCGTGATTTCCTATATGGAACATCATTCCAATATCATCCCTTGGCAACAATTAGCAGCCCGAAAAAAAGCTACCTTGAAATATATCCAGCTGACGCCAGAAGGCACCTTGGACATGGAAGATGCCAAGAAACAGATCACTGAAAAAACCGCTATCGTTTCGATCGCTCATGTTTCCAATGTTTTAGGCGTGATCAATCCGATTGCGGAGCTAACCAAATTGGCGCATCAGCACCAAGCCGTCATGGTGGTGGATGGTGCTCAGGCTGTTCCACATATGACAGTTGATGTCCAAGCACTGGATTGTGATTTCTATGCCTTTTCTGGCCATAAAATGTGCGGACCAACTGGCATCGGTGTCTTGTACGGCAAGCGGCAATGGCTGGATCAGATGGAGCCCGTCGAATTTGGTGGGGAAATGATCGATTTTGTCCATCTGCAAGAAAGCACGTGGAAAGAACTGCCGTGGAAATTTGAAGCTGGTACACCAAATATTGCCGGTGCGATCGGTTTAGGTGCATCGGTGGATTACTTAACAGAAATCGGCTTAGAAAATATCCACGCCCATGAAGCAGACTTAGCTGCTTACGTTTTGCCAAAACTGCAAGCCATTGAAGGCTTGACCATCTATGGCCCCCAAGAAGCAGCAAAACGCACGGGAGTGATCGCCTTTAATCTAGCAGGCATCCATCCTCATGATGTTGCCACCGCTTTAGACATGGAAGGCATCGCCGTACGGGCAGGTCATCATTGTGCCCAACCCCTCTTGACCTATTTGCAAGTCCCAGCGACTGCACGGGCCAGCTTTTACCTGTATAATACAAGAGAGGACGCCGATCGACTGGTTGACGCCATCAAGCTGACGAAGGAGTTTTTCCAACATGGCACTAACGAAATTAGATAATTTGTATCGACAAGTCATTCTGGATCATTCCAGCCACCCACATCATCGGGGCACCTTGGATGATTCAACGTACAAAGTCGAATTGAATAACCCTACCTGTGGCGACGTGATCCACTTGGAGCTCGCTGTCGAAGGAGACACCATCAAAGACATCGCGTTTACTGGCGAAGGCTGTTCCATCAGTACCGCCAGTGCATCCATGATGGGGGATGCGATTATCGGTAAGACACTAGCAGAAGCTGGTGAGCTATCAGGCTTGTTTTCTGAACTCGTCCAAGGAAACGACATTCCCCAAAGCGATCGCTTAGGCGATGCTTCCATGCTTGGAGGTGTGGCGAAGTTTCCTGCACGCATCAAGTGTGCGACCTTAGCTTGGAAAGCATTAGAAAAAGCTATTGCTGCCGACAGTACACAAGCATCTGTCAGTCACAGCCACGCCAATGAATCTGACACTGAAGAAACCAGCGAATAGACAACCGCACTACAAAAGGAGTGAGAACCATGGGTGTACCCGAATTAGAAGAATATAAATTTGGCTTCCACGATGACGTGCAGCCTGTTTTTAGTACCGGCGAAGGATTGACCGAAGACATCGTCCGTGAAATCTCACGGGTCAAGCAAGAGCCAGAATGGATGCTTGAGTTCCGCTTGAAGTCTCTTGAAGCCTTCAACAAGATGCCCATGCAAAACTGGGGCCCAGACCTGTCTGACATCGATTTTGATGCCATCAAATATTACCAAAAACCAAGTGATCGTCCTGCCCGTGATTGGGATGACGTACCAGAAAAAATCAAAGAGACCTTTGAGCGCATTGGTATTCCAGAAGCCGAGCGGGCATACCTGGCTGGCGCTTCTGCCCAATACGAATCAGAAGTCGTTTACCACAACATGAAAGAAGAGTTTGAAAAACTTGGCATCGTTTTTACCGATACCGATTCAGCCTTGAAGGAATACCCTGAGCTGTTCAAACAATACTTCTCAAAATTAGTCCCACCAACCGATAACAAGCTTGCTGCTTTAAACTCAGCCGTTTGGTCAGGTGGTACCTTTATCTATGTACCAAAAGGCGTTCGTGTCGATGTGCCATTACAAACCTATTTCCGAATCAATGCCGAAAATACCGGTCAGTTCGAACGCACATTGATCATCGTTGACGAAGGCGCCAGCGTCCATTACGTCGAAGGCTGTACCGCCCCAACCTATTCAAGCAATAGTTTGCACGCAGCCATCGTTGAAATTTTTACCCTAAAAGACGCTTACTGCCGCTACACCACCATTCAAAACTGGTCAGACAACGTCTACAACCTAGTAACCAAACGGGCCAAAGCCTTAGAAGGTGCTACCGTTGAATGGATCGATGGCAACCTAGGTGCCAAAACAACCATGAAATACCCAAGTGTGTATCTTGATGGCAAAGGCGCACGGGGCACGATGCTTTCCATTGCCTTTGCAGGTGCCAACCAAATCCAAGATACTGGTGCAAAAATGATCCATAACGCACCAAATACCTCCAGCTCCATCGTCTCAAAATCAATTTCTAAAGACGGCGGTGCAGTAAACTACCGTGGACAAGTCACCTTCGGCAAGAAGAGCGCAGGCTCTATCTCCCATATCGAGTGTGACACCATCATCATGGATGACCTATCGAAATCCGATACCATCCCATTCAATGAGATCCACAACAGCCAAGTGTCCCTAGAACACGAAGCCAAAGTCTCCAAAATCTCAGAAGAACAACTGTACTACCTAATGAGTCGCGGTCTTTCCGAAAGCGAAGCAACCGAAATGATCGTCATGGGATTCGTCGAACCATTCACCAAAGAATTACCGATGGAATACGCAGTCGAATTGAACCGGTTGATTAGTTATGAGATGGAAGGTTCTGTGGGGTAATTGAATTGCATAAGCTAGAAATGCCTATTTGAAGGCGTTTCTGGCTTTTTTTGCTCTTTGTCAATAAGGACTGATGAGTTGTGCAAAATCAAATCTGGGTCAGAATGAACCACATTCTGGCTCAGATTTTTTGTTATCTTACATTGATTAATTGATTGATCAAAAAGATTCTAATTCTCATGTTCTCGAATGATTTAAATCCGTAGGATACTCGTTTCATTGTCTTTATGTGGGTATTCTTCGCTTCTATTTTCCATTGGAATAAGGTTAGATTATTGCGTTGGTAATGCCTTCTTCATAGGTCAGAAGGTTTTGAAGCTTCTCCCGAAAGCCACCATCTAACGTTTCTGGAAGTTCTGCCAATAAGGAGAAAAATAAGTCAGGGTCTTTGTCTCGAAAGGCTTCAACTAATTCATGAAAAATGGGATACGCCTCCTTTAGGGGCGTAGAAAACTCAAGCAATCGATCAATCATCATTGCTTCAGTAAGAAATGGGTATTTTGGTGCTCGGAAACTTTTCCATGTTTTGTATTCATAATGGTTGATGTTTGCACGATTTTTTAGCAAAAAGCGCCAGTTCTTTTTCAGTTTTTCTGCTTGGCTTTTCTGTCCTGCTTTACGAAGTTCATTCATTTCACGGATACGCAACTCATTGAACGCTTGATTCATGTGTTTGACAATATGAAAACGATCAATCACTACTTTCGCATTTGGCAGAACACGTTTGGTGAGCTGGAAGTAGGCAGCGTTCATGTCTGTCACCAAGAATTCTACTTCTTCTGGATTGGTACAACCTAAGAAATAGCTTGTTAATCGAGGTAATTTACGCATAGGCAAAACATCTAATAATTTTCCTGTTTCGCCATCTGCGCAAATAAAGCTCATTTTATCTTCTATGGAAGCATGCGAGCGAAATTCATCAACCATCAATACTCTGGGGAGAATCTTCTTAGATTGCTTTGGTAAATAGCTTTTAAACTCTTTCAATGTACGAATAACGGTGGTCAAAGATACCTGACAGCTTTTCGCAATAAAAGATAAAGATACTTTTTCAGTCAGTAA
>NZ_JBLGTY010000007.1:0-145726 GCF_047470845.1 Candidatus Enterococcus avicola
AAATTAAAATAACGATGGTTCATAGGGTTATCCAATCAAAACCGGAAGGTTAAAACCCTAACTCTAATATACAAGGAGGTGGATACGTGCTGCACACTTACGCACCTGATCAGATTTATTTGTATGTATTGATTGGCTGTGCCATTTTAGCCTTTTTGCTGCTTCTGTTTGGCGATATCTTCGATTTTGATGGTCCAATTGATCCGATGTTGATCATCCCCTGGTTTGCCTTTACGAGTCTTTTCGGTTACTTAGGGGAAACTATTTTCCCAGGCTATTCGATGATGCTTTTCATTGGTAGCGCTTGTCTTTCTACAGGGCTCGTTTTTCTCTTGAATTTTTACGTGCTGATTCCCATGAGGAATGCTGAAGCGACGCTGTCGAGTTCCGAGAAAGACTTTGAAGGTCGAATCGCAACGGTGCTGACGCCGATTCCTTGTGAAGGAATGGGTGAAATTCAACTCACAAGTGTCACTGGTTCAAGTAATCGTCCAGCCTCGGCTTTTCAACCTATCGATGAACCATTAGCAGCAGGATCAAAAGTGTTGATTATTGAAGTCAAAGAGCGTATTTGCTACGTCGTTCCCTATACAGAAAAATTTTTGGACAACTAAAATAAATCACTAAAGAGGTGCATCTATGGATATTTTCTTATCACCAATTGTCTTTCCGATCGCAATCGTGGCGTTCATTTTACTGATGCTTTTGATCATCTTTGTCACGAAATATCAAACAGCCAAGCCCGATGAAGCGTTGATTATTAGCGGAAGTTACCTTGGCAACAAAAATGTTCATGCGGATGAGAGCAATAACAAAATCAAAATCGTGCGTGGTGGCGGAGCCTTTGTTTTGCCAGTGTTTCAACGTTCAAACCGAATCAGCTTACTTTCCAGCAAGCTGGATGTTTCAACACCAGAAGTGTATACGGAACAAGGGGTTCCCGTTATGTGTGATGGAACTTCCATTATCAAGATCGGCTCATCCGTGGAAGAAATCGCAACGGCAGCGGAACAGTTTCTAGGAAAAACCCGTGAAGAATTAGAAAATGAGGCACGAGAAGTCTTGGAAGGTCACCTGCGTTCGATCCTTGGTTCGATGACCGTCGAAGAAATCTATCAAAATCGCGACAAATTTAGCCAAAGCGTGCAAGAAGTGGCCTCTGTCGATCTAGCGAAAATGGGCTTGATCATTGTCTCCTTTACGATCAAAGAAGTACGAGACAAAAATGGCTATTTAGATTCTCTTGGAAAACCTAGAATCGCCCAAGTCAAACGGGATGCTGAAATTGCAGAAGCCGAAGCGCTGAAAGAAACCCGCATCAAAAAAGCCCAATCGGAACAAGAATCGCAAACAGCGGAATCAAAACGCATGACCGAAATCGCTGAAGCATTAAAGGAAAAAGAATTGAAGTTGGCGCTTTATAAGAAAGAACAAGACATCGCCAAAGCCGATGCCGATCAAGCCTATCATCTGCAAAGTGCCATCATGAAACAAAAAGTCCGAGAACAAGAGATTGAAGTCGAAGTCGTTGAACGACAAAAACAAATCGAATTGGAAGAAAAAGAAATCTTGCGTCGTGAACGCCAATTTGATTCTGAGATCAAGAAAAAAGCCGATGCCGATCGTTATGCGCTTGAACAAGAAGCATTAGCGAAAAAAGCGTCTGCGTTAGCAACCACTGAAGCTGAGCAGTTTCGAACAGAGTCGTTGGCTAAAGCTGAAGCCGATAAGATTCGTCTGATTGGTTTGGCAGAAGCCGAGACGACTTTGGCGAAAGGAACGGCGGAAGCTGAAACGAAGGAAAAAATCGCTGAAGCCTTCAAGAAATATGATGAAGCAGCGATCCTTAGCATGATCGTTGAGATCATGCCGCAATTAGTCAAAGAGGCTGCCGCCCCATTAGGCAATATCGATAAAATTTCGGTCGTTGATACAGGATCAGGTGAAGGCGGCGGTGCCAATCGTGTCACCAATTACGCCACCAATCTTTTGTCGACCACACAAGAAACATTGAAAGAAACCCTCGGTCTGGATGTGAAATCGTTGATCGAAAACTTCGCCGGTTCCAATACGAGCGAGCCGCCTCAAGAATAAGAAAACTGCTGTTCGTCTTCATCGCTTCAAAAGCGACAAGGCGAACAGCAGTTTTTCTTACTCATTGCTATTGTGCTTACTCAGTGACCTCTTTGACATAGTTTGCAGGTACACCAGCCACGATCGTGCGCTCAGCGACATCTTTGGTCACCACTGCCCCAGCAGCAATGATCGCATGGTCACCGACGGTCACACCCGCAACGATCGTTGCATTTGAGCCAATCCAGACATTCTTCCCAATCGTAATGGGTGCTGGATAAAGCGTACTACGATCTTCAGGGTGAAGTCCATGATTCAAGGTAGCTAGAACAACGTTATGCCCAATTAGGGTACCATCACCGATCGTGATCCCTCCTTGGTCTTGAAAATGACAACCGGCGTTAAGAAACACCCCTTTACCAATTTGGATGTTTTTGCCGTAATCTGTATAAAAAGGCGGAAAAAGCGAAAATGTCGGTTCAACTGCTTTCCCAGTCAATTGGGCAAAAAGTTCTTGTAATTCATGAGGTTCATGATAAGCCGTATTGATTTCCATGGTCAGTTTTCTCGCCTCAGCACTCAAAGCCACCATTTGTTTTGAAGCTTGCGAACCGGCAAGTAAGGGTTCACCATTTGCCATAAGTTTGTTTAATTGATCGATTGTCATTTGTTTTTCTCCTAATCATTCGTTACTCACGAGTATTTTCTAGCGAAAAGACAACCTCCACGTCCTCTCCCCCCATTGCTTCCCTTAATCCTGCTGGATCTTCAATCACGCCGATACGACTATAGCCACCATAAGAATTGGTAAAGGTCTGATAAAACAGCACCAGCGTATGACTATTCCAGCTCATGATTTCTCCTTCGTGAATGATCTCCGGCCGTTCTGTAGTCATTTCTGGCAAATTCTCAGAAAAACGATAATATTTCTCGTTGTTGTTCAAGTCACTCATTGTCAACGTGAAGGGCATTTGATTCATTAGGTATTCAGACGCCTCATTTTCATAAAACTTCGCTATAAAATCCTGTTGACCAACCGTAATGACGACAGCTGTTTGTGATTCAATCGTCGGTTGATCATGATCCTGACTTGCCTCAGAGGAAGTTTCGCTGGCAGACAGCACATGCCTCTCCTCTGTTCCACTTGTCCCACAGGCACTTAGCAGGAACAGCAAGACAGCAGGGATGAGTTTTATCAACATGGCTTCGCTCCTTTCTGCTGATGATTCGATGTAGCGGCGGGCAACGGAATGCTTATTTTCTAAAACACGACTGCTCAGCAGAAGATATGGGACTGAACAGTCGTGCAGCTGGTTGTTGCGGTTTAATTCAAATGCTCTTGGAAGAATTCGGTCATTTGGTCAAAAGGAATCACCTCTGTTTGGTCGTATAGATCAACATGCGAAGCATTAGGAATGACTGTCAGCTCTTTGTTATCGCCTTGTAATTGCTCAAAGGCGTCTTGACTGAAGTAAAGTGAGTGGGCTTCTTCTCCATGAAGCAATAAAACGGCGCTTTGGATCTCATCAATGTAAGACAAAAGTGGCATATTCAAGAATGACAGCGAAGACGTGACATTCCAACCATCATTAGAGTTCAAGGAACGTTCGTGGTAGCCTCGTTCTGTTTTGTAATAATCAAAATAATCCTGCATAAAGACCGGCGCGTCTTCTGGCAGTGTATCTGGTACCCCACCTGCTCGTTCGTAGCTGCCATTGGCAAAATCAACTGTACGTTGGGCGTTCAGCTGCTGGCGCAATTCATGGCGTCCTTCAGCCCCCATTTCATCAAAATACCCTTGAGCATTGACTCTCGACATGTCATACATGGTGGCAGAAACAGTCGCTTTCACACGGGTATCGATGGCTGCGGCATTCAAAGCTAGACCACCCCAGCCACAAATCCCGATCAAACCGATTCTTTCTTCATCTACGTTTTCTTGGACAGATAGAAAATCGACGGCTGCTTGAAAATCTTCTGTATTAATGTCTGGAGAAGCCACATAGCGTGGTTCGCCACCGCTTTCACCTGTATAGGACGGATCAAAAGCGATCGTAACAAAACCACGCTCTGCCATCGTTTGCGCATATAGACCAGATGTCTGCTCTTTGACTGCTCCAAAAGGTCCGCTAACAGCGATTGCTGGAAGTGGTCCTTGCGCATCAATTGGTTCATAAAGATCAGCAACTAAAGTGATCCCGTAACGATTCTGGAAAGTCACTTTTCGGTGATTCACCGTGTCACTTTCTGGGAAAACTTTATCCCATTCATCTGTCAATGAAACATTTTCTGTCATCGTTTCTCCTCCTGAGCTGGCTTGCGGCTCTTCATTCGTCTCCTCATTATTGCTGCTACAAGCACCTAAAACCAACGGTGCCAGCACAACTAAAGACACAAAGGCCTTCTTTTGCCATTTTTTCATTTCATTCGCCTTCTTTCTCGATCAACTATCCTGTACCTTAGGGCGATTCTCCAATGTTTCTCAAATGATCAAGGGCTGGATGATCGTTTTTTCTTGATCGCTTGAGCTATTTTTGGATAAACCTATTGTACTTGCCGCATCTTTCTATGTAAAATACTAATATCAAATAACTAACTATTCATATAAAGCATAGAAAAAAAGGAGTATAGACCTATGGAATTAAAAAGTTTAACCACCTTTCTAGCAGTTGCAGAAAAAGAAACAATTTCAGCTGCCGCAAAACATCTGCATCTCTCGCAACCATCCCTGTCACGACAGTTAATGGAGTTAGAAAAAGAATTAGGTGTCACGCTGTTCACCAGAGGCAATCGCAAAATCACGCTGACGGAAGATGGCCTCTTGTTTCGTAAGCGGGCGGAAGAAATTGTAGAATTGTTAGAAAAGACCCGTTCTGAATTTTTGTCACCTCGAGATACGATTGCCGGTAACGTGTCGATCGGTGCTGGAGAAACCTACGTGATCCAGTTGTTGGGAAAAATCATCAAGGAGATTCAAGTTGAGTACCCTAACGTCAAATTTCATTTATTTAGCGGCAATGCTGACGAGGTCAAAGAACGGTTGGACAAAGGATTGTTGGATTTTGGCGTCGTGATCAGCCCCGTCGACGTCAAAAAATACCATTCCTTGCGCTTACCTGCCAGAGACACCTGGGGCGTCTTGATGCGAAAAGACAGTCCCCTTGCTAGTAACGAAGTCATCACACCAAAGGATCTCTGGGAGGTTCCGTTGATTACTTCACGACAAAGTCTGGTCAGCAGTGAGCTTTCTAAATGGTTGAAAAAAGACATGAACAAATTGACTGTCGTTGCCACGTATAATCTCGTGTACAATGCGTCAAAGTTGGTTGAAGAAGGCGTCGGCTATGCATTGACCCTCGACAAATTAATCAACTTCACCCCTGACAGTCCTTTATGCTTTAGAAAATTGAGTCCCACTCTTGAATCAGATCTTGCGGTCATTTGGAAAAACACCCAAGTTTTTTCAAAAGCCTCTGGACTTTTCTTGGAGCGGATGAAGGAACGCTTTATAGAGGAATGAGTTTTGAAAAACAAAAAACTAGGTGCCTCGTTTTTGACATGACACACCTAGTTTTTTATTAATTAAGATGATTCATTGACCAAAATCAGTTAGCGCGTTTCCTCTCTTAATCTCAGTCATTTCAATCCATCAACTGAACGAAACGAAATAACAGCCTATTGCTCTTATTTCACAGACCTTTATCGTGAGGTTTTCTAAAAAGTCATTCGATATTCTTATAGCTATGTTTCAAAAAATGGAACAAATTCTCTTTTCTTTTTTTCGAAGATGTCTAAGGATTTGACTCTACCTTTGCGAGATAAAACAGCCTAAATAGAATGCTTTCGAAACTCAGCGATTTGGTAAATATCAAGTAAAGGAACATCATTAGCGACATCAAAAATCACAGAAAAAAACTTCATTTTCGTGCCATTAGTTGGCGCCTTAAGAATGGTTTCCTTTGTCTCATCGCTTACTGGTAAAGACAATAACTGTGTTCGGACTTTCTCGCTAAAGTGAAAGGAGACTTTGAAGAAGCCCTCCCACATCGAGAGCCAAAAAATTGGTTTCACTTTATTCGTTCCACGAGTCGTTGTCCATTTGTATTCGCCTTTTGACAACCACGCTTTTCCATCTTGGTAATAGCGCCAATCCATAAGAGAGATGCCCTCGTTTTCAAGGGTTTCGATAAAACGTTGATAAATAACATATCCTTCACCCAGAGATTCTGCAATCAGCTGCTCTGTTGGTTTCACGTTTTTGTCTCGAAACAATTGCTTTTTGCCTTCCATCCTTCCACTCAACTCCTTTGCGCTTCGTTTTTTAAGGTTTTCGCTACGTTACAATTTGATTTTGTTGATATCATCTGTGATGACCCAATCATCCATATTTTTTTCACGATTGTACTGAAATGGTGTTATTTCTTCTAATTCAGCGATTTCATAGACTGCTAGATATTTTTTCCCTGCCCAACGATCGACTTGTTTTTTCGATAAATTCAACTCTTTTTCATAGCGTTTTACAAAATCTATGGATTCTTCTTTCGTCATCTTTTCAGATTCAACCACGTTGGCAATGATACCCCGATGAGTGATGGTCAAATCGCCGCCGGTCTCCACAAAATACACAAGATCGTTGATTTTGGCTCTTCCTCCTAAAGGTGATTTTCTGCCGGCTGCCCCCCGAATGATCATTGTTTTGTCACCTTGAATCAGTTTCTCAAGCTCTTTGGCTTCCTTATTTAAATAGACCAAATGTTCTGCCCGACCGGCTTTTCCTTGATACCATTCTGCTGGTTTTGTCATAAGAAGTTCCTCTTTTCATATGAATTGTTTTTTGAGCTGTTCATTCCATAGTGGCTAGTTATTGGAACGTTTTTTCAATGGTGTATAGGTGAGAGGTGCAACTGTTTAGATTGATGAATGAATAAAACTTTTGTGCAAAGGCATTAGGCGTGCCGCATCGGGCAAATGTTTCCGCATCTTCTTTCGTTTCGAACTTGGTGATGTCCGCCCAAGTTTCTCCATCTACTAATAATTCAAAAGAAAGGTATCCTCTTTGTTTGGAAATGTATTCTCGGTTTAATTGTTCAACGACACGAACAAATTCCGCTGTTGAAACGCCTTTTTTTAATTTGTACGAATTATGAAAAGCAACCTGTGCCATCGGGGCTTCCTCCTTTTAGATTCCATCAAGTAATAGAGCGTTTTAAAAAAAACTAACAGTTCTCCATTCAACCGTTCAAATGACTTTTTTAACGTCCGTTGTATTTCTACCCTGTCCTTTCTTAACAGTTGCAACAAAAAGTCCGTTCAGCAGGAGAGCATTTGGTACTAAAGCGAACACTCAAGAACTTCCCCCAATAGTTTGTCGTGGGGAACGATCAAACATTTCTCCATTGCTTTCCAGTAACTTTCATACAACTTTTTTTGAGCTTTGCCATAATTTTCTTCGCTATCAAACTCCCAATAGTGAGCATATTTCACACATTTTATGACTCTCGTCAATGGATCTGGCAGGCGACCTTCCTTGATGGTCCTCATTTCTTTGATGTAATGGGTTCGTTTCATTAATCGAAAGAACAAAGCCCCCTCCATGGCCTTCATTGCCTCTGTTGCATCCTGCATGACTGCTTCAAAGGTCTCAACACTACTGGGTTTCACTTGATAGATACTGATTTCTGAAAACACCCCGACCGCTCCTTTCACTTGTGATTTTCTTCTCAATTATAGTATACCAAGTTTACGTCATTGATAGTTTGGTCATTTTATTCATTTCTCATTTATCTTCCGTTTATTATTGATTTAGCCTCCTACCTGCGGGATCAAATTGCTAAATTATAATTTCATAAAAAGGCTAGCAGCCGAGCTTTATCAGTAGGTCACCTGCCTGCCATAGTCACAAAAGGGATCATTAAGCTTTCGTCTACAAAAAAAGCAATCAACTTTTGACAGCAGACTGCTTTTTCTTAACGCTCATTAGTGCAAAAGGAACGGTTTTAGCTCTGTCTCGATAAAGTCGATGCGATCAAAGACAGTTGGCTTAAAATACGCCGTAATGGCGATAACAGTCTCTGATTCGGGATCAATATAAAGGACATTTCCACTATTGCCGATGACGGCATAGGTGCTTTTCTCAGCATCCAAGATCCACCATAAATACCCATAACTCATATTTTGAAATTTCTCTATGTTTGTCTCTAGCGGATTGACCATTTCAGTGAGCCATTGTGAAGAAATCACTTGTTGTCCTTGATGGATGCCTTGGTTCAAGCATAGCTCACCGATTTTGGCTAAATCTTTTGCTGAAAGACAAAGCCCGTAACCTGCAGTGCCAATATTTAAAGGATCGCAAAACCAAACCGGTTTTTTTGGTGCCTTGCTCATCGTAAAGTGCTTATGCTCTTGTGCCGTTTCCGCATAATAATTGGTCAGTTCGGCTACACCAAGAGGTCGAAATAAATAATGGTTCGCATAATCAACGGTCGTCATTCCAGAAGCTTTCGCTAACAAACCAGTGAGGATCTGCAGACAAACGGTTTGATAATTGAATTCATTTGTCACCCCTTTTCTTCCTCCCAATAAATCAAGCGAGGCGCTGGTCCAGTCGTCACTCGAACAAACCTTTGTCCATGGATCACCTTTGCATTTATACGGGGCTCGCATCGTTAATAGGTGTTTGATCGTAATATCCTGAATCGTTTTTTCGCCCCGTTTTACTTGATAGTCTGGAAAATAATCGAGTACTTTGTCATTGACACTTCGGATGACACCTTGATCGATCGCTATCCCAACTAGTAGAGAAACGATACTTTTCGTAGCGGACATAAGGTGGCAAGTATCCTCTGGCTTATACTCATGCCACTCATCCGAGTAAACTTCCTTTCCATTTTGGTAGGCAGCAATTTGGCAAATATTAGGCTGGTTTTTACTGATACATGCATGCAGTTCTTGTCTATTCATTTGTGAAGCCTCCCTTCAAAGATAAGCATAATACCATTAAAAATTGTTTTCAATGTTATTTTTAAAATTGTTTTTGAAGGGTCTTTTAAAAGTCTATTAGCGATGAATACGCAAAAAAAGGCCCTCAATGATAGAGGCGCCTTACTTAAAACTTTCGAATATCGATTTTTGATTTCTATCCAGATTTTTTGAGAGGATCGTTATCAGCAATTCTTCTAATGCGGAAACAGTGGCGATGGTCCCCAAAATCAAGACAACAATTTTTGCATGACTCACCATGAGCAGCAATGGGAAACTACCTAAAAGAAAACCGACTGCTTTGTTGAGCCATGTATGCAGACTACTAAAAGACCGATATTTTACATAGCCAATCAGATAACTGACAAAACGAATCATAGCAATCACTAGTAGCCAGACCCAAAGCGTATGTGCCGCCAACAACTGTGGTAGAAAAGAAAGAAAAACTGCGAGAAAAAAGCTTACATCTGCGAAACTGTCTAGTAAGGCACCCACCTCACTCGTAAGATTCATCCTTCTTGCAAGCAGCCCATCGACGAGGTCGCTTACAAAACAATAGGAATAGAGCAGCCAAAACCAGCCAGACATTGGCTGAAGGAATAGTAAAAGTGGTGCGAGAATCAGTCGAGATGTGGTAAGGATATTGGGTAAATGATTCATTTGTTCTCCTTGCATTTCATTTTCTTCACAAATTTTGAAAGCCTAAGATTATTTCACGTACTTAAAAGTAGTCCAAAGACTTTTAAACGTTCTTTCAGTTGAGCATCCTGCAAGCCCTGATGCGAATGTTTCAAAACTGGTCCTTAGTATTCCTTCAACAATCGTATCCGATCCGTACTTCCTGGTATCCGATTCTGCACCTTTGTCCATCCCCCTGCTTGGTACACTTCATATTCTTCAAAGCGGCAAGGAAGACCTTTTGCATGGCCGATATCACTTGTGTCCATCACTTGAAAATGCAGATGAGGCGAAGTCGAATTTCCTGAATGGCCAACGTTTCCGATCACCATCCCTTTGGTGATATTTTGTCCTACGGAAACAGTGACAGATCCTTTTTGCAGATGAACAAATGCCATATAAACGCCCTCAGAAGCTTTTATCACAATGTAGTTGCCAGCTATTTGTTGATAATCATCTTTTTGTTCATTAAAAAACAGACCATTTTTTACAGCGATCGAAAAATCTCTGATCCAGTGAACGATTTTCCGTTCCCGATAGCCATCTCTTGCAACAATTACTTCGCCATCACAAGGCGCATAGATTTTTTCGCCCCAACAATAACAGCTCTCCAGCGGAACCCCTAAGAAGAAATAGCGCAGAAAGCTTCGATTATGAAAAGCTTTGGTTTTCCCCTCAAAATTAACTTGTAAAAAATCAAAGGCATAACGCAACCCCATTCGATCGGTACCATGGCTAGGAATCTTCTCGGCTGGTGTAGTCGGCGCAAGCCACTCACCTCTTAAGGGGAATCCAATGGTTATCGGCTGCTCTTTCATAGGGCTTTCTCCTTTTTGGATCACATGATCTCTTTTATTTTGAAATGACTATCAATCGCGCGGCACTCTATACCCGTGCTTTACTCCTTTTCACTATAGGTCACCTAAGGATTTTTTTCAACTCTAAAAAGTGGGCTAACGGGCGTGCCTATCAAAAAAACACCTCAATCATGTAGTGATTCCAAACTGTTAGACCAAAAATTCTAACTTTTGAGCGTCGCTTCATGGATGAGGTGTTCTTACATTTTATTTTTTTGTAGCTCTTGGCGGTGACGGCTAATCCATCTAGCTATCGTCTGACAAAATAGCATTTGTCCCCCCGCTACTGTTTGCGCTCCACCAATCGATAGTAGACTCTTGCGGTGATGAAATACACCAGTAGATAAATCATTGTAAACAATAGGACAGAAATAATCGTTACCGTGATCAATAAGTTACGATCCGTCAGACCAAAAAGAATCAGTAATTTTCGAATCATTGGTAAAGCAAACGCCAAATGGATGATCGCTGCCACCAAAGGAAATGAGAAGATCATCAAAACTTGCTGCTGGATCACTTGCTTGACTTCCTTATGGCTTAACCCAACTTTTTGCAAGATCTCGAAACGTTCTTTGTCCTCCATCCCTTCGGAAACTTGTTTATAATAAATAATCAATGCAGCAGCTAAAATAAAGATCACACCAAAAATCAAGCCTAAGAAGAAGAAGCCGCCGGTAAAGGTTTTTGTCTCAACTTCAAAAAGATCTTTTGATTCAACGCTCGCCTGAGCATCTGCTGCCAGAAGTTCGCTGCGAATCTCTTTTGCGATGGCTTCGCGATCGCTTGTTTCTGCTGCTTGAAAATTAAAGACTGTTGTTGTCACTGGTTGCTGGTAAAGTTGAAACTCTTCGTTTTGATACCAAGCGCTTAGCTTTTCGGCAAGCCACTGATCATCCACCACGAGAACAAGATGCTGAACGGGGTTTTCTGTTTTCGTGAATGTTGGCAGTTCTTTCAATTCCCGCAAGCGAAATTGACGATCATCGATCGTCGTCTTTTCTGGTAACGCTTGATGCGTCCAGGTGGCGGGAAAAACGAATAGTTCGTCGTCAGTGGGTCCTGTTTTCCCAGTGATTTCATGGTATTCAGAACTGGTAAGAAAAATAAGATACACGGCTTTATCTAAACTACCGCTATTTTCTTCAAAAGTGGTTGAGGGAACAAAATTTGGTTCCTCAAAGGTAAAAAGCAACGGTCTTGTTGTAGTGACTTGCTGGCGCTCTTTGATCGTTAGCTTCTCTTCAAGTCCATTAATTGCTGTGTTGATTTGCTGGGAATCAGCCGCTGACTCAATTTGAACATCGTAAGGAAAACGGGTTTCGATCACATTCTTTTGTCCAAAATAAAGACTGGCGGTCGTAGCAACGGTCACTAAAACCATCGTTGATAAAATACAAATACTTGCTAAACCAGCCGCATTTTGCTTCATCCGATACAACATGGTAGAGACATTGATAAAATGGGTCGTTTGATAATAATAGGTCGTTCGTTTTCTTAAAAACTGCAATGCTTTGATACTGCCCGCAATAAACAACAAATAGGTAGCCAAGATTACGAGGACAACGGCGACAAAGAACAGGCCTAATGCACTGATAGGAGACTTGATCGTCACAGAGATCGTATAGCCTGCCACTAAACAAAGGACACCTAATAGTGCCAAAATACCTTTTGCTCGTGGTTCTTTTTCATTTCGCTTGCTTCCCTGCAGTAATTGAAGTGGATTGGTTTTTCGGACTTGCAGTATGTCAAATAAAAATAAACAACCAAAGACGAACATAAAATACAGGATCACCAAGCCAATACTCTCAAATGACAGTTTGAAGACAAAGAACTCGCCTACGGCTAAGATTTTCTTCAGTATCAAAAATCCTAATCGTGCAAACAATAAGCCACTGATCAGTCCGGCGGCAAGGCTAATGAGAAAACTGTAAAAGAGTTCCCAAAAGACCACGAAGGCTATCTCACGTTTTCCTAGTCCTAAAACATTGTAGAGACCAAATTCTTTTTTTCGCTGCTTGATCAAAAAGTTATTGGTGTAAAAGGAAAAGATCGCCGCAAAAATCATGAGGATGATATTTCCTAAACGAAACATGAAGATGGCGCTTTGACTACTAGGAAGTTCCTTCATTCCTGGATTGTTCACGATGATTTGCGTCATCATCAAAACAGCCACCAAGAAACTCATAGATAATAAAAAGGGTGTGTAAGCTTTGGCATTTTTACGCAAATTGGAGAAGGCGATTTTTTGAAAGAACATTCGTTACTCCTCCTTTGCAAAGACAGCAGTCATTGTTTCGGCGATTGCTTCTAGAAAAGCGGTATTGCTGCGATCCCCTCGATACAGCTGGTGAAACACATACCCGTCTTTGATAAACAAGACGCGTTGTGCGCGACTGGCTGCGATCGAACTGTGAGTGACCATCACGATCGTCTGTCCATTTTGATTGATCTGTTGAAATAATGTCAGTAATTGATCAGAGGTTTTCGAATCCAGCGCTCCGGTTGGCTCATCTGCTAATAGCAGTTCCGGTTTTGTGATGATTGCTCGTGCGACAGCAACTCGTTGTTTTTGTCCGCCAGACAATTCATACGGATAGTGCTGCAATAAATCGGCGATCCCTAAAGTTTGTACGATAGGTTGAAGCTGCTTTTCCATTTGTTTGACGGAAACTTTTGATAAAACTAATGGCAATAAAATATTGTCTTTTACCGAAAAGGTGTCCAATAAATTAAAGTCTTGAAAAACAAAGCCTAAGTGATCCCGTCGAAAACTCGCTGCGTCTTTTTCTTTGATCGTGGTCAGATCGATGCCATTCAGCTGCATTTCACCCGCTGTTGGTTGGTCTAACGTCGCCATCAAGTTCAGCAACGTACTCTTTCCCGAGCCTGATTCCCCCATGATAGCGACATATTCCCCTTCTTCTACCATAAAGGTAATATTTTTCAACGCTTCAACGGGTTGTCCGTTCAGCTGGCTTTGATAGATTTTTTTTACTTGTTGAATGTTTAAAAGTGTCATCTTGTTCCCTCCTTCCTTTTTAGAATAAGCTGACTGGCAGAAAAAAGCGACTTACAATAAAAACCGCAAACTTACAGTGTTGAAAGTTTGCGGCTATCGGTTATTTGTGGTGGGAAAATGAAGTGTGACGATGGTTCCCTGTCCCACTTCAGAATCAATCGCTAAACGGCAGCCGATTTTTTCAGCCGCTTGTTGACTCATATATAAGCCTAGCCCGCTCGCTCGTTGCTGAAAGCGACCATTTTGTCCCGTATATCCTTTCTCAAACACCCTTGGCAAGTCTTCCTTACGAATACCAATGCCGCTATCTTGAATCACTAAGGCATTGTCTTTAGTGAAAACGTTGATGCCACCAGTTTCGGTATACTTCAAGCTGTTGAAAAGAACCTGTTCAAAAATAAAAACGAGCCACTTTCGATCGGATGTCACCGTTAAATCCACCGCCATGTCCAGTTGCAGATTCTTTTTCGAGAAAAACAAGGCATACTTTTTGATCGTTTGACGAACGAGGGGCGCTAAAGCAATCGACTCAAAGACAAAATCTTCATTCGCTAAATTTTGTCGTAAATAATTCAACATCATTTGCAAGTAATCATTCACCTTAAATAATTCCGCTTTGACCTCCGTCGGTGACAACGAATCGCTTTGGACCAAAAGATCCAGCGCAGCTAGAGGCGTTTTGATTTGATGAAGCCACAAGCCGAAATCTTCATAAATTTCTTCATTTTTTAACGCTGCCTTGTAATCAGAAGTGGTTTTTTCTCTTGCCAATTGTTTAAGAAGGGCTTGGTATTCGTCTTCTAAACGATTTCGAGTGGCAGGCAAGAACGCCAACGCCGCTTCCGTCATACGTTCTTTTCTTAATAAATGCTGCAGCTGCTTTCTTTTTTGTGCGTAACGAAAATAATGAAAAAGGGAAAGTCCCCCTAAGATCACCCCTGAAAAGACCACATAGTCAATGAAGGGCTCCAACGAAAGGCTGTGGAGAAAGAATAGCCCAAATAGGCCCGCACTAAACAGCAGGTAAACGAGATAAAACTTTCCATAAAGGACGAAATATTCTTTCACGTTAGTCATAGGCGTGTTCCTTTTCTATCAAATACCCTTTATTCTTTACCGTCTGGATCAAATCGGATAGTTCGATCTGGCTTAATTTTTTTCGCAAGCGGGTCATATTGACCGCTAATGTGTTATTATCGATGAATTCTTCACTATTCCAGAGCATTTCAATGATGGTCTCTTTGGCTACGATCTTCCCTCGATGCTGCAAAAGCAAGGAAAGAATCCGAGCTTCATTTGGAGACAGTGGCAACTGTTCCCCCTGCTTTTTTAATACATTTTCTGTGGGATAAAAGGTTACTTGCCCTATCTCAAAGGTCAGCGCTTGTTGGTGGCTATACTGATAGCTGCGCCGCAGCAATGCTTGGATTTTTGCCAAAACGAAGGCTAAATCAAAGGGTTTTGTTAAATAATCATCTGCTCCCATGTTCATCGCCATGATCTGATTCATCTGTTGATCCATCGACGAAAGGAAAATGATCGGCACTTCTGACTTCTTGCGAATTTCTTGGCACCAATGATACCCGTTGTAATAAGGCAGCGAAATATCTAAAAGAACGAGATCCGGTTTGATCTCATGAAACTCTTGCAAGATGCTAGCAAAATTCTTCGCGGAAACACATTCGTACCCCCATTGCTGCAAATATTCTGCTAGAACAGAGACGATCGTTGCATCATCTTCAACAAGATATATTTTTTGCATGTCTTTCTCCTCTCTGTTGATTAATCACTTGCTTCTTTACAGACAGTGTACCAGAAAAGAAAAAGAATCGTCTAGATGGGGGGAACCTTTCAAAGGGCTGTTTTTTTCCTCAATCCTCTGCCAATCGAGCAAGAATTTCTTGGTAACGCTGTGTGGCAAAGGGACTGATATGCCCTTTTTGGCAAAAATTCAGTTTCCTCAGTTTGGGTACGACCCGTTCTACGATGACATTGCCATTTTGAACTTTCGATTCAAACTGCTGCAAAGCCTCCAAAAATCGTGCGTCTTTTCTAGCAGAAGGATAAAAAGACAAGACATACAGATAATAAAAAAGATTGTATCCTCTAAAGGGATATTCTGTCTGCATAAATAATGTACCCATCCCATAATGACAGGGACTGAGTGGCTGACGGATCTCCCAATGAGCAAGCAAAAATTCGCTTGCTTGCTTAAGCGTTTCCATCTGTTCACGATCATGAGTATAGCGAAAGGCATCAAGGACCGTTAACGTCGTCATTGGCGTGGAAAAGTGGGTCTCAGGGCCGCGACCAAAACTATACTTATTGCACTTCCAGCCGCCATCTGCTTCCTGAGTAGCAAGAAAATAGTGAAAGGTCTGTTGCAGCCGCTGGTCCCTTGTGTAACCAAGAGCACACAGCGTTCGCAAAGCCAACGCCGTATGACATGGATAGATCCCCCCTGACGGAGAAATTTTAAATCTGCCGTCTTCTCTCCATCCTTGAAAGATCAATGCGGCTGTCTCTTTTAATAAGTTCTCCTCACGTGACATGCCAAGTTCAAGTAAATAAAGAGGACTTTCTAAGGTCGTAAAGGGTGCTCCTTTTAGTAATTTATGGTCTGGCGTCGACCATAAATCGGCGCCATGATCATATTGATGGGAAATGATTGCTTCGATGTCTTGCTGAACCCTCTGATCCATATTGATCTTCCTCAATCTCTTAAGTGTCGTGCAATCAACCCAATAATCCTCATTGACCCACGGTGCACTCGCTTCTAGAATGATAAAAATTCGAACGTTTTTTAACACATGAGTTAAGTTTTTGTTTTTGAATTGTCCAAATGAATTTTAGAAATCAAATAGTTTTTTCCCGACGGACGTACTTTTAAAAAGAATGTTCTAGTTTTCCTGATGACAGGTTTTAAAAAAGTTTGTCTCTGAAATCGCATGATCATCCGAACCCCATAATGAAAGATCACCTGAATAGGAACACGCTCACGCAACAAGTTCATGCCCCACTCTTTTAATAAAAGGAATCAGGCATAATGAAATAATTCAAAACGAATGCCTTCTGGGCTTTCAAAGAATAAGGCATAGTAGTTAGGGGCGATGCGCTCTTTGTATTCCATTGGTCGATCGTGAAGGATCTTTACCCCTAAAGCTTTTATTTTGGGAAAGATCGCATCTACGACTTCGCGGCTTTCCGCCTTAAATGCTATGTGTTGAACAGAGCCCGGTTTTCTTGAATCGATTTTCTCGTTCTTCCATTCTTTTCGTGGGGAACAAATGCCGAAATCAAATGAATCGCCTATATATTCTACTACTTCCATATCGGCATGTTCTAAGTACCCAGAATATTTCTTCTGAAGGTCAAAACCTAATAGTGCAAATAATTGATCATAAAAGCCTTCTGCTTTTTTTACATCATTGACTGTGATTTGGATATGGTGAAACTGAATGTTCATATTCGCTCCTTTCTGGCTAACAAATTAAGTGTTTCATGAAAAAAGCCGCTTGCGGAAGTTTGATTCAACTAAATTAGCTAGGAAGCTCACTTAATGTAGAAATTACCTTTTCCATTGCCGTTGCTACTTCTTTAGGCAACTTATTATAGCCATCATTTTCTGTCTCTTGAGCCAAAATAAAGTCCAGCCGTCCTTGCATCCGCTCTCTTAAATGAGTAACATAGGAGGCAGCTTGAAAATCGACTTTAAAGCCTGTTACTGGCAGGAAACTCATTTCAGTGATCCCACCGAAATTTTTAAATTCAGCCTCGCCTTCCACAATTTTTTCAATCGATGTTAGTGTGACTTCAGGCGTGACTTTCTTGCCTTTGTAAAAGCCTGTATTTAGAATATAACAAGCCGTTTGGTTTTCTTTAAACAAGTGCATGAAATGGGCAAAATCTTCCCCTAAAGGATAGACTCTAAATGGATTGGCATAAGGTTCGATGACCAGTTTATCTATATCCGTGGTCTCGACAATATGTTCAGCTGTCGTGCGCTTCGTAGCTAAGGTCAAACCAAAAACAGCGGCTAAAATCGGATCGTCAATTTTTACTACAGGAGGCAGCGTGTCATCTTTCATGATCCAACATACGGCATCGATCGGCGAATCTAAATGGTCCACCCGATTAGGTGTGACATATCGTGATTTGACGGTTCGACCATTCCCATTACGAATATCTTGGGTCACGAGGACCTTTTTTCCTTTCTCGTCTAAAGTAACCCCAACATTTTGACAGGTGATAAAGTAGCGGACACTTGGGTTGGTTAGTGGATAGTCTTGCGTTTTATCAAAATAAGAAGGCTCCAGTGCAGTAGATGCCCCATTTGTTTGATTAATCACAAATGCATCGTCATGCAGAACCTTGATCTCATATTTGCCACCATGTTCTGCCAATGTGATAGTCGATTTTCCTGATCCTGAAAGACCAAAAGCAGCCATCGTAAATGTTCGATTCGGTAACTGATACTGCTTCATTCCCCCATGACACGCCACAAAGCCATGGCGATGCGCGGTAGCCCAAGCCAAAGTTAATGTCGCTTTTTTCAATTCACCAAAATAGTTTAAACCTAAGACTGCCGCAACATTGTGTTCAGGATCAAAAAGAGACAGTCCATAAGGAAAATCAGGATGAGACCAATCTGGATCAGCGTACAAAAAAATGTCCGTCTCTGGATATTCTTTGGAACGTTGGTACCTTTCTTCCCATGATTTCGTCATCAATTGAAAATTCAACAAATAAGAGTAAAAGTTGGTTTCATAGTGCTCTGGTATCAACAGGTGAGCTTTGACCATAAACGCTTCATCTAATCCTACAACAACTTCACCACCATAAAATTGCTTGCGGGTTCCTTGGTATAAGGCATCTCGCAAAATGTCTTCATATAATTCTCGCTGGATTCCAGGATGCCCGATGATGCGTCGAGCTGCCGCTGTCCGTCCAACCACTTTTCCGTCATTAAACACGATGACTTTTGCATCCTCTGGTAGTCCTAACCCCTTGGTGTGTGTTACCGGCATATCCGTAAGAATAGCGCCAGAAGATTCTTTTGCTAAGTGATAGGCAGTGGCTAGATCATGAATCCAAGTGACATTGTTCCCATAAAAAGCTGACTCTATCAACACTTTAAAACTCGACAAATGTGTATTTTGCGGTGTAATCTCTTTGTGTGAAAATGCACGAATCGTTGCCATGTGCAATCCCTCCTAACAAAATTTTTTTATTCACTACGTTTATTATAATACTTTCTAATCACGCTATGCCATATTTTTATACACATTAACTATAAATTGCCGACAAACCATTTTGTTAAAGGATTTGGCTGTCTGCATATTTGTAACTTCACTGCTTTTTGCATTGATTTTGTCCCCGCTCATCATTAGTGAGAAAGAACAAAAAAACTGGAACAAAAAAGAATGTCTTTCTGTTCCAGTTTCTGGTTTTATATTTCATCCATTCCAAACGTCACAATCGACGTAATTAGATAGACAGATGGGTTATAGTTGCTTATTTCTCAATTGATTCGCCTTCTCTAGTAACTTTGTTATCGTAAGATTTTATGACAATTACCATAAAAAGAATTCACGGTCAAAATTGCTGAAAAGAACTCGTTTTTCTTAACGACGTTCTAACAACACGACACACTCCACATGGGTCGTTTGTGGGAACAAATCAACAGGTTGGACTTCTTTTGTCACATACCCTTCTTCTTCAAACAACGCGAGATCACGAGCCAAGGTTGCTGGATTGCAGGAAATGTAAACGATGCGCTCTGGTTTAACTGCAGCGGTCGTTTCAATAAAGCTGGCATCTAAACCTTTGCGAGGTGGATCAACGAAGACGACCGTCGGTTGAATGCCTTCACGTAGCCATTGCGGCATGATTTTTTCGGCTTTACCGATAAAGTAATGCACGTTTTCGACACCATTTCTTTTGGCATTGGCTTTGGCATCGTTCACTGCTTCAGGAATGACTTCCATCCCTAACACTTCTTTCACGCGATCAGCCAAACTGATCCCGATCGTTCCGATTCCTGCATAGGCATCCACAACGATATCATTTTCAGACAGTTGTGCCATCTCGAAGGCGGTTTGGTACAAGACTTCTGTTTGCGCTGTGTTGACTTGATAGAAAGATTTCGCTGAGATTTGGAAGGTTTTGCCTAATAATTGATCATCGATCGATGACTTGCCATACAAGACACGCTCGAACTCGCCCATGATCACATTGGTTTTTTCTTCATTGATGTTTTGAATGACAGAAACAACTTCTGGAATCTCTTCGTGGATCACTTCCGCGATCTCTTCTCCCTTGAAGAATTTCGGTTTACGTGTCACTAATACGACCATCATTTCACCTGAGTGATGCCCACGACGAACGACAATGTGGCGTAAGAACCCTTCATGGGCTTCTTCATTGTAGGCTTTGACATTGAAGCGCTGCAAAATATCTCTGACTTTGCTGATTGCTTGATCGATGTTTGGATCTTGAATATAAAAGTCTTCGATCGGTACCAGAGTATGGCTGTTTTTGCGGTAAAATCCAGTCGTTAATTTTCCATGAATCTTTTGCACAGGGATTTGCGCTTTGTTGCGGTAACCAAATGGTTTTTCCATTCCGATTGGTGCCTTGACCTTGATTTCAGGCAGTTTGGCGATTTTAGCCAAAACATTCTCTACTTGCTGCTGTTTGAAGGCTAATTGCTTGTCATAGTTCAAATGACTCAATGGGGCGATCCCGGTGCGCAACAATGCTTCATTCGGTAATTCTTGCCGATCAGGACTTGCTTGCAACAGTTTCATCACTTTGGCAAAACCAAATTTGTTGCCGACTTTCAATACTTTGACTAAGGCACGTTCATTTGGCAGGGTGTTTTCAATAAATAATAAGTAGCCATCGACTTTGGCGATCCCATTTCCTTCATGGGAAAGGTCCAAAATATCGACTTCAAGTTCCTGATTCTTTTTAACAGGATAATTTTTCATAGATTTCTCCTTTGTGCTTACTTTCTCCATTTTAAAAAGGAATGGTCGAAATTGCAAGCGCTGCTTATTTTAACGGTTCAACAGATCGGGTAGACGTGCAAAAAAGAACCGAAGGAGGGAAATCGGCTGATTGCTTTTCTAGGGGTTGCGGCGAAGAGCCGCTGCACCACAGGAGCAATCCCTTTTCCATCCTTCGGAAAATCGAACAGATCAGAAGTTGGTAAAAACCTTGATCATTGTTTATTTGTCAGCTGTTTTTTTCTTTTTCTGTGATTTTTCCCGTTCGCTCTTGTTCAAGATTTGTTTTCTCAAACGAATGCTTTCTGGTGTTACTTCACAATATTCGTCATCGTTCAAGAACTCCAATGATTCTTCTAGTGAAAGGATTCTTGGTTTCTTGATGACAGATGTTTGGTCTTTCGTCGCTGAACGAACGTTGGTCATTTGTTTTGCTTTCGTGATATTGACCGTTAAGTCATTGTCACGAGAGTTTTCGCCGACGATCATTCCTTCATATACTTCAGTACCTGGTTCAACGAAGACCGTTCCACGTTCTTCAATACTCATGATTGAGTAAGTCGTTGCTTTTCCTGTATCGATCGATACTAGTGCGCCGTGGTGGCGTCCGCCGATTTGCCCTTGGATCATTGGCAAGTATTGGTCGAAGGTGTGGTGCATGATACCGTAGCCGCGAGTCATTGATAAGAATTCTGTCGTATAGCCGATCAAGCCACGAGCTGGTGCTAAGAAAATGATCCGTACTTGTCCATTTCCTGTATTGATCATATCTTGCATTTCTGCTTTACGAATCCCTAGTGATTCAATCACTGAACCCATGTATTCTTCTGGTGTGTCGATTTGCACTCGTTCAAATGGTTCGCATTTCACGCCATCAATTTCGCGTTCGATAACTTCTGGACGAGAAACTTGCAATTCAAAACCTTCACGACGCATGTTTTCGATCAAGATCGACAAATGAAGTTCGCCACGTCCTGAAACAGTCCAAGAATCTGGTCCGATTGGTTCAACACGTAGAGACACGTCTGTTTGTAGTTGCGCCATCAAGCGTTCTTCAATTTTACGAGCGGTTACGAATTTCCCTTCACGACCTGCAAATGGTGAATTGTTCACGACAAAGGTCATTTGTAACGTTGGCTCATCAATGTGTAAAACAGGTAACGAGTCTTGGTGATCGATCGGTGTGACTGTTTCACCAACGAAGATGTCTTCCATCCCAGAAACAGCGATCAAATCGCCAGCTTTCGCTTCTTGGATCTCTAAACGTTTCAAACCGAAGAAACCGAATAATTTTGTGACACGGAATTTCTTCACTTGGCCATCAAGTTTCATCAAAGCAACTTGGTCACCAACTTTGATCGTTCCACGAAAGACACGTCCGATTCCGATGCGTCCAACGTAGTCATTATAATCAAGCAACGATACTTGGAATTGCAATGGCTCATCGCTGTTGTCGATTGGCGCTGGAATATGTTTTACGATCGTATCAAACAATGGTGCCATCGTTTTTTGTTGATCGGCAGGATCATCTGATTCACTTGAGGTTCCGTTGATCGCTGAAGCGTAGATCACTGGGAAGTCCAATTGGTCATCGTCTGCACCTAATTCGATAAATAGTTCTAATACTTCATCTACCACGTGCTCAGGACGAGCAGATGGTTTGTCGATTTTGTTAACAACAACGATTGGTACTAAATGTTGTTCCAACGCTTTTTTCAATACGAAACGTGTTTGAGGCATCGTTCCTTCATAAGCATCAACAACTAAAACAACACCATCGACCATTTTCATGATCCGCTCTACTTCACCACCGAAGTCCGCGTGTCCTGGGGTATCCATGATATTGATTTTGGTTCCGTTGTATTCAACCGCTGTATTTTTCGCTAAGATCGTGATACCACGTTCTTTTTCGATCGCATTTGAATCCATCGCCCGTTCTTGTAATTGGGTATGGCTATCTAACGTTTGGGATTGTTTCAATAATTCATCAACTAATGTAGTTTTTCCGTGGTCAACGTGGGCAATAATAGCGACGTTGCGGATATCATTTCTAATATTCAATTTATAAACTCCTTTTTTGGTGACATTGCACTCGACAAGCCATTATACCAGAATTTCTTTCTGAAATATAGTGCAAAGTTTTCATTTTTACAGAAAAAACCAGATATTTATTAAATATCTGGTTTTTTCTTATTGATTGACGATCGCCAATAATTCTTCAAAAGCTTTCGGTGTACCGCCTACGAACAATTCCCGTCCATTCAAGGATAGCGGCTCTCCTTTGATGTTTGCCATTTTTAATCCAAGGGTTTCTAACAAAACGCCCCCTGGCGCATAATCCCATGGCGCAAGATGAGAAAGATAGCCTGCTCTTTGTCCTTTAGCGAGGGCAATCAGCTCTACCCCAGCACAGCCAGTCATACGAATGCCTAATGCTTTGTCACTGACCTCGGTTTCGTGGTGGCGGTTATGGATCAACATGGGTGAATTCAAGCCAACGAGACCTTCGGATAAGGCAATATCTTTCGGCGGTTCGATCTTCTCGCCATTGTTATAGACACCAATCTCTGGACCACCCCATAAGAATTCATCTTTCATAACATTATAGACAAAGCCAAAGCGCCCTTTGCCCTCTTCGTAAATCGCGATCATGATACAAAAGTTTTCTTTTTCTAACACGAAATTCATCGTTCCATCGATCGGATCAATGATGAAGACCCGCCCACTCATGTCGGCAAGTGTGTCCAGTCCGTTTTCTTCACCTAAAATTTTGGCATCCGGATCATAGGATTGGATCTTACCAATCAGAAAATCTTGCGTGGCTTTATCCAATTCTGTCACTAAGTCTTTCCGTCCTGATTTTGTCTCGACCACTAAGTCTTCTTTATTTAAATTGTCTTTGATCGTTTCACCTGCAGCGATCATCCACTGGCGAACTTCATTAACGATTTCATGCATTCGTTGATCTACCCTTTCATTTTTAATTTTCCCTCAGTCTTTTTCGCTGCCTGCACAGCATGGTACAGCGAGTAGCCTGATAGTTCTTCAAATTCTCTGCCTAAACGGCGTTCCTCGCCAATACTAGGAACGACTTTCTTAAAGGCTTGATACGCCTCAAGAAACGTACTACTAGGAAGGCCTTTTTCATAGGCTTGTTCTAACCGTTCCCACATCTTCATGACGACGACCATTTCATCTGTCGACCAATCTAAGTCAAGAGGATATTGATAATCCCGCATAGTTTTCACCTCTAGTTTCTTTCTCTTCCAGTGTACCATAAAACCTCTTATTGTCGAAAAGAGGTTCTTTGGTACAAGCATTTTTTTATAAGTAATTCTCTTAAAAAAACTAACAAAGAATCACTCTGCTCGTTTAGTCACCGACAGCAAAGCGGATATTTTGTTGTTTTTCTAGGCATTTGTTACACTTGTGTTAGCAACCTAAAGGAGGAATTCTCTTGCGTTTAGAAAACAAAAAAATCATTGCCTTAGTCGACAATGATTTCGAAGATTTAGAACTGTGGTACCCGGTCCATCGGTTACGGGAAGAAGGCGCGCAAGTCGATTTAGTCGGTGAAGAAGCGCATAAAACGTATATTGGCAAATACGGTGTACCCGCAGAATCAGCCTATGCTTTTTCTGATATTCATGCCGATGACTACGATGCCATCTTAGTTCCAGGTGGTTGGGCGCCTGATAAATTACGACGTTTCCCAGAGGTCATCTCTTTCGTGCAAACGATGGACAAAGACGAAAAAGTCATTGGTCAAATCTGTCATGCAGGCTGGGTCTTGATTTCTGCGAATATCCTGCAAGGCAAGACGGTCACCAGTACACCAGGCATCAAAGATGATATGACAAATGCTGGAGCCACATGGGTGGATACACCTGTGGTTACGGATGGACATATCGTTTCCAGCCGCCGTCCTCCAGATCTACCAGACTATATGCGGGAATTTATCGCTGTATTAGAAAAGAAATAGTACCCGTTGATCAGATTCAAAAGAGTTGCGACCGAAGCAAATACGGCCGCAACTCTTTTTTCTACCTATCGATCATTCGCTTACGATCGCTAGTTTCTTGTTACTTTTAGGGATTTTTTTCACACCGATAAAGGTCAATGCAGCACCTAGAACGGCAAACCCAGTCCCAATCAAAAGCATTTCCCAAACACCGAAGCTTTGGATCAGCATCCCGCCCAAAAGATTACCGATCACGCCACCGATCGTGGTAGCAATGATAATAATCGTTTGTCCAAAAACCCGATCTTCATCTGCCAAACTATGGTTGAACAAATAAGCCGAAGCTGGAATAAACAAAGCAAAGCTAACCCCTTGCATCAAATGGCTCATTTCCATCAGGATGATGGAGCTGATCAACAGCATCAGCACCCCACGAATGGCAAAGGCAACACTGGAAAACAACAGCCAAAAACGACTAGACCGTATCCTCACTAACTGTTCAAAGAAAATCATGCCTGGCAATTCACATAACGCCGCAACCATCAGGGCGATGCCAACTTCCTTACTGCCACCGCCAATATCGGCAAAAATTTGTGCCAAAAAGCTGTTGATCATCGTGTGGAAGCTGAAAAGAAAGCTAAACCCGACAAAGAGAAAGAGTAGAAAAGGATATTTCTTCAAAAAGGCACCTGAATGACTTTGTTCTGTAAGCATCACGGGCATTTCTGGCTTCTTAATCGCTGGCAGCAAAAGCAAAATAATGAGAAACAAAACGGCCTGCCCGATAGCGATCATCGGCAAAAGGGCTGCCGAAAACTCCTCCAAGAGCTGCCCCAGTAAAAAGGAGGTTCCCGCAAATCCTAGTGACCCACCCGCACGCGAAAAGCCAAAATTGATTTTGTTGCCGCTATTCGTGTATTCAAACGCCAAGGCGTTGAGAAAGGACTGCATGGAAACGAGCAAAATCCCTCCTAAGACATAGGTCAGTATTGATAATGCAGGGAAAATCACACCTGCTAAGAGCACCGCGACCACGCCGATTGTCATCGTTTTCAAGACAACGATCAGCGGTACTTTACTTTTTTTGATAATGATTTGACTGATGAAGGGCTGCAAAATCGTAGACGCAATATTGACTAAGGCTAAAATACCGCCAATTTTTGCTGGATCGACCTTGAAATAAATCAAAAAAAGGGTCGCAAAGCCATAGATTGAGCAAAACATCATCCAATAAAGAAATTGCAAACTTGTGTAGTAAAACCGAATCCTCTTGTCACTCGCATGATTACGCATACATCCCCCACCTTATCCATATTCCTTAGCAACTAAATATAGCATAGAACCGATGGATTTTCTATCCTTCTACCAACAGAAACCGCAGTTTTATTTGAAACACTAACCGACAACAAAAAAGCGCAGCATAGTATCCTGCGCTTTTCCTACTGCTTCAACTATTTAGAGCTGTTGGAAGGCTTGCGTGAGATCTTCCAAGAGATCGTTGATGTTTTCCAATCCAATGGATAGGCGAATCGTCTCTGGACGAATTTTGGCTGCTGCAAGTTCTTCTACGCTAAGCTGGGAATGGGTCGTCGAAGCTGGATGGATGATCAAGGACTTTGCATCCCCGACATTTGCCAGCAAAGAGAAGAGCTTGGTTGCGCCACAAAAGGTTTTGCTTGCTTCTGCTCCACCCTTTAATCTAAAGGAAAAGACGGAACTGGTCCCTTTGGGGAAATACTCCTGCGCCCGTTCAAAATAGGGGCTGTCCGGCAGTGTTGGGAAATGAACCCAAGAGACTTCCGAGTGCTTGGCTAAAAATTCAGCAACTTGTTGCGCATTTTCTACATGACGTTCCATCCGCAACGAAAGCGTCTCGATGCCTAACAGCAACACCCATGAATTGAAGGGAGAAATCGCAGCGCCTGTATCTCGTAAAAGAATCGTTCGTGCCCGAGTGATATAGGCAGCGTTACCAGCGGCTTCTACCCATGAGATTCCATGGTAGCTATGATCGGGATCGACCAGCTTGGGAAATTTGCCATTTGTCCAATCAAAGTTGCCGCTGTCGATAATGGCCCCTCCCAAAGCAGCGCCGTGACCACCGAGGTATTTTGTCGTGGAATAAACGACGATGTCCGCCCCATGCTCAAATCCTCGAAACAGATAGGGAGTCGCAAAGGTATTGTCAATGATGAGGGGAATCCCTGCTTCATGAGCGATCGCTGCAATCTTTTTAAAGTCGGCAATATCAATATCTGGATTGCCTAAAGACTCTAGAAAAACTGCTTTAGTATTTTCTTGGATGGCTGCTTTTAGTGCTGCCAGATCTTCACTATCAACAAAGCTTGTAGTGATGCCAAAATCTGGCAACGTATGAGCGAATAAATTATAGGTCCCCCCATAAATTGAAGCAGCAGAAACGATATGATCTCCTGCTTGTGCAAGATTTAAAATCGCATAGGTGATCGCTGCTGAGCCAGAAGCCGTTGCTAACGCACCGACACCGCCTTCTAAGAGGGCTAATCGTTCTTCTAGAACAGCCGTTGTCGGATTGGTAATACGGGTATAGATATTGCCATTCTCACTAAGACTAAATCTCGCTGCCGCTTGATCTGCGTCCTCAAACACATACGATGTGGTTTGATAAATGGGTACGGCGCGACTCCCTGTGGTAGGATCTGGTGTTTGTCCTCCGTGTAATTGAATCGTCTCAAATCTTTCTGTCATACTATTCCTCCTTAATAATACAAATAAAAAAGCCCTCTGATATCGAGATATCAAAGGACGTGTTTACGTGTTACCACCTTTATTCAAGCAGACTTTCCAGCATGCTTCTCAGCAAGTACGCGACAAATTAACGTCGTTATACTCTGACGCGATAGCGGGCGCACCCGGATCTCCTTATCTTTCGTACAAGTTCAGAAGATCACCTCTGAGGCCATTTTCGATTGATTCTACAAGTTCTTCTTGCACCCTACGAAGACTCTCTAGGCTTGCCAAATCAATGTACTTTCCTCATCAACGGTTGAAATATTAAGAGCATCGTATCATTTACAGAAGATTCTGTCAATAGCTTAGGATCGCTTTATTTTTGGTGATAAAAAAACTCGTTCACCAAATGATGAACGAGTTTCAAAAAACTTAAATGTGGATTGGTAAACCTAGAGCTAACTCAGCAGCATCCATTGTTATCTCACCTAGAGATGGATGTGGATGGATGGTTAACGCGATATCTTCTGCGTTCATGCCAGATTCAATAGCAAGAGCAAGTTCTGAAACCATATCGCTTGCTCCTAAACCAGCAATTTGCGCACCGATGATCACATTGTCTTCAACCGTTGTTACTAAGCGAATGAATCCTTCGGTTTTTCCTAAAGATAACGCACGACCGTTACCTGAGAATGGGAATTTGAATGCTTTTGCTTCAATTCCAGCATCCTTGGCATCTTTGATCGTCATACCGACAGAAGCCAATTCTGGGTCAGTAAAGGCAACTGCAGGCATCGCTTTGTAATCAACAGCAACTTTTTTGCCAGAGATTGCTTCAGCAGCGATTTTTGCTTCGTAGCTGGCTTTATGTGCTAATGCAGCACCAGGAACGATATCACCAATTGCGTAGATGTTTGATACGTTGGTACGGCCTTGTTTGTCAACCGTGATCAATCCGCGTTCGCCTACTTCAACACCTGCTTGTTCCAAGCCCATGTCATCAGTATTTGGACGACGGCCAACAGTAACCATCACGTAATCAGCAGTAACTGATTCTTCTTTACCATCTACGGCATATTTCACAGTTACGCTATCGCCATTGTCAATTGCTTCTTTCGCCATTGCGTTGGTAACGACTGTTACACCTTTTTTCGCAAAGTCTTCTTCAACCAATTTGACCATGTCTTTTTCATAGGTTGGCAAGATTTGAGGAGAACCTTCAAGGATCGTTACTTCTGCACCTAGGTTTGCATACGCTGCACCTAGTTCAGAACCGATGACACCGCCACCGATAACAACGAATTTTTTAGGAACTTCTTTTAATGCCAATCCGCCAGTTGAATCAAGGACACGTCCGCCGAATTTGAAACCAGGGATTTCAATTGGACGAGAACCTGTTGCGATGATCGCATTGTTGAAAGAGTAAGTTTGTGCTGAATCTGGGTGGATGACACGCAATGTGTGATCATCAACGAAGAAAGCTTCTCCTTCAATTGTTTCAACTTTATGTTTTTTCAATAGGAAACCAACACCAGAAGTTAACGTTTTAACGACTTTGTTGTCTTTCCATTCTTGTGTTTTGGTAAAATCAAGGGAAACATTTTCACTTGTTACACCAAACATTGTTGAATCCAAAGATTCTTGGTAATGATGACCTGCAGCGATCAAAGCTTTTGAAGGGATACAACCAACGTTTAAACAAACGCCGCCGATGTATTCTCTTTCAATGATTGCTACTTTTTGTCCCATTTCAGCAGCGCGGATGGCAGCTACATAGCCGCCAGGTCCCGCACCGATTACAACTGTATCTAATTCAACAGCAAAATCTCCAACTACCATTTGTTAATCATCCTTCCATCATTAATAGCTCTGGATCAGCTAATAGACGTTTGATATTATTCATTGCTTGTTGCGCTGTTGCGCCATCAACGATACGGTGGTCGAAGCTTAATGAAAGTTTCATCACACGTCCGACAACGATTTCGCCTTCAGCGTTTACGATTGGTTGTTGCGCGATCGTACCTACACCCAAAATAGCTACTTCAGGGTAGTTGATTACTGGTGTGAACCAGCCGCCACCAACTGAACCGATGTTACTGATCGTGATGGTACCGTTACGCATATCATCTGCAGCTAATTTGCCGTCATGAGCAAGTTTTGCTTTTTCGTTGATTTCATCAGCGATAGCAAACATGCCTTTACGATCTGCATCTTTTACGTTTGGTACATACAAACCATGGTCAGTATCTGTTGCGATACCGATGTTGTAATAGTTTTTGTATACGATCTCTTGTTTTGCATCATCGATCGACGCATTCAAGATAGGGAATTTTTTCACTGTTGCAGTCAATGCTTTCACAACATATGGTAAGAAAGTAAGTTTTGTGCCGTTTGCAGCAGCAACTTCTTTGAATTTCTTACGGTTATCCCATAGGTTTGTTACTTCAACTTCATCATGCAAGGTTACATGAGGTGCTGTTTGTTTGCTGTTTACCATCGCTTTAGCGATTGCTTTACGTGTAGGTGTTAAGGCCACACGTTCTTCTAAATCACCTAAGTTTGATTTGAAGGCTTTTGCTGGAGCTGCTGGTTTGCTTTCAGTTGCTGCAGCTTTTGTTTCTTCTTTCGCAGGAGCTTGAGTTTCAGCTTTTGCAGCTTGTCCGCCACCTGATAGGAAGTTTTCGATGTCTTCTTTTGTTACACGGCCGCCTTTACCTGTTGCTGATACTTGAGAAATATCAACATCTTTTTCACGAGCAAATTGACGGACAGAAGGCATAGCCAAGACGCGTTTGTTAGGATCTGCTGCTTCAACAACACTTGCTGAACCAGAAGTTTCCACTTTTTCTTTTGGTGCTGCTGCAGATGTGCTTGATGAAGCAGGCGCACTGTTGTGACCAGGTGCGTCGATTTCAACTAAAACATCCCCAACATTTGCGACTGTTCCTTCAGCAACAACGATGTTTTTCACTGTTCCTGTTACTGGAGATGGAATTTCTTCCACTGATTTGTCATTTTGAACTTCAAGCAACGTATCATCTTCATTGATGGTATCTCCTGCTTTAACGAACCATTTTACGATTTCACCTTCTGCAATACCTTCACCGATATCTGGTAATTTGAATTGGAAAACGCCTGCGCCTTCAGAAGAACCAGCTGATGCTTCAGCCGTTTCCGTTGTAGGTTCTGCCGCTGGTTTTGCTGGTGTTTGAGACTCTGCTGCTACACCTTCATCGCCTTCGTTGTCTTCATGTCCTGGTGCATCGATCTCAACAAGGACGTCCCCAACGTTTGCGACTGTACCTTCAGGGACAACGATATTTTTCACTGTTCCTGTTACTGGAGATGGAATTTCTTCCACTGATTTATCATTTTGAACTTCTAGTAAGGTATCATCTTCATTGATGGTATCCCCTGCTTTGACGAACCATTTTACGATTTCGCCTTCTGCAATTCCTTCACCGATATCCGGTAATTTAAATTGAAATGCCATTTTCTATTCTTCCCTTCTTCAACTATTAAAAGTTCACGATTTCTTTCACTTTGTCTTCGATGTCTTTTGCATTTGGCAACCAAATGTTTTCAGCTTGACCGAATGGGAAGATCGTATCTGGTGCAGACACGCGTCCGATTGGAGCTTCTAGTGATAGAACCGCACGTTCAGAAATTTCAGAAACGACTTGAGCACCAACACCTGCTTGTTTTTGTGCTTCTTGAACGACAACCACACGACCAGTTTTTTCAACTGATTTGATGATCGTTTCAACATCAAGAGGAGCAACTGTACGCAAGTCGATGATTTCAGCGTTGATGTTTTCTTTCGCTAAGTTGTCAGCAGCTTTGATTGCTTCACGAACCATCGCACCATAAGTGATGATGGAAACATCAGAACCTTCACGAGTTACTGCTGCTTTGTCTAAAGGAACTTCGTATGCTTCTTCTGGCACTTCTTCACGGAATGAACGGTAAAGTTTCATGTGCTCTAAGAAAACAACTGGGTCATTGCTGCGGATAGAAGCAATCAATAATCCTTTTGCATCATATGGGTTTGATGGAATAACGACACGGATACCAGGTGATTGAGCGATCAATCCTTCCAAGTTATCTGAGTGCAATTCTGGTGTGTGCACACCGCCACCAAATGGTGAACGAATAGTGATTGGTAAATTACGTGTACCACCCATACGGTAACGAGTACGCGCCATTTGACCAACGATTTCGTCAAAGGTTTCAAATACGAAACCAAAGAATTGGATTTCTGGAACTGGACGGAAACCTTCTAATGCTAAACCGAAAGCCAAGCCGCCGATACCAGATTCAGCAAGAGGGGTATCGAAGACACGATCTTCGCCGAATTTTTCTTGTAAACCTTCTGTTGCACGGAAAACCCCGCCGTTTTTACCGACATCTTCACCAAAGACTAAAATCTCTTTGTCATTTTCCATTTCAACAGCTAAGGCATCTGTAATTGCTTGAATCATTGTTTTTTGTGCCATGACTATTTCGACTCCTTCGCTTCGTAAGTTGCAATTTGTTCTTTAATGTTTTGTGGTTGAACTTCAAACATGTTTTTCAAGAAATCTGAAACTTTTTGTTTTGGCACGCGGTCAGCTTCAGCGATCGCTGCTTTGATTTCTTCTTTTGTTTGTTCAATGACTTGTTCTTCTTTTTCTTCAGACCAAAGTCCTTTTTCAGTTAGGTAAGTACGGAAACGTACCAATGGATCTTTTTGTTGCCATTCGCTGTCCATGTCTTTTGAACGGTAACGGGTTGGATCATCACCAGACAATGTATGTGGACCGTAACGGTAAGTCAAGGTTTCAATCAATACAGGACCGTTGCCGTTTGCTGCCCATTCACGAGCTGCTTTAGAAACATAGTACACTGCCAATGGATCCATACCGTCAACTTGGATACCAGGGATCCCAGCTGCTGCTGCTTTTTGTGCCAATGTTGGTGCCGCACTTTGTACTTCACGAGGTGTAGAGATCGCAAAACCATTGTTTTGGATGTAGAATACAGCGTTTGCATGGTATGCCCCTGCAAAGTTGATTGCTTCATAGAAGTCCCCTTGTGAAGAACCGCCATCACCTGTATAAGTGAATACAACATTTTTCTTATTGCGTTTTTTCAATCCTAAAGCAACGCCGGCTGCTTGGACGTATTGTGCACCGATGATGATTTGTGGTGGCAATGCTTTTAAATCTTCTGGGTAAAGGTTCCCAGCAACGTGACCACGTGACCATAAGAACGCTTCTTTCAATGGCAGACCGTGTTGGATCAATTGTGGTACATCACGGTAACCAGGTAATAGAACGTCTTCTTTTTCAAAAGCAAATTGACTTGCTAATTGGCTTGCTTCTTGTCCAGCAGTTGGCGCGAAGAAACCTAGACGACCTTGACGGTTTAACGCAGTTGAGCGTTGGTCTAATACACGAGACCATACCATACGAGTCATCAATTCAACTAATTCGTCGTCACTTAAATCTGGTACTAACTCTTGATTTACAATTTTCCCGTCTTTGTCCAAAGCTTGGTAAGTTGGAAAATCTGCATTGACTTGCTCCAAAATCGCTTGGAAATCAAGTGCTTTTTGTTTTTTTGCCATCTTGACACACTTTCCTCTCTGATATAAAAATTCACTTTCGTATGTAACAGGGTTTAAATCTGTACTATCGAAATTTCATTTACTCTTATAAATTATCATTTAACTTCGAAAATGACAAGTGAAAAGGGTATTTTTTTTAATAAAACAATTCCCACTGTAGCAACTCTTAAGAAAACATTAGTGAAATTAATCACATTAAAGCAATCGCTTTCTTCAATTTTTTCTTTTCAGATTCTTTTTTTTATTTAAGAATAGTACAGCAATCATCATTTAGCTAAACAGATTTACCATTAACCTCCTTTTATTACTTGTGAAGGATTCGACTTGAATCAAAAAGAATTTTCTTAAGATGAGAAAAAAATAATACAGAGATCGGATAAAAAGAAACAGATCGGCAATTCTCCCCTCCATAGGAAGAACGCCGACCTGTTTTTTTAAATCCATTCTTTCGTCACATGAATGTAAATGCGTTTGGCAAATTCAACTGTTACTAAATAAGCGAAATTGATACCAATAAACCATGGCCAGTAGCTTGATGGCAGCGCCGCAAAATCGAAGACGGTGTGCAATGGCGTCAAGATAACTAAGAAGCCAACTGCAATTGCTAGGACGCTGGAGATCAGGACTGCCGGTGAAGCAATACTATTGATAAATGGTAATTTTCTTGTTCGGATCATGTGAACAACTAAGGTTTGTGTCGTTAAGCCGATCATAAACCATCCTGCTTGGAACAAGGCTTGCTCTTGGATCGTATTTGCACTAAAGACATGCCACATCACAAAGAAGGTCAAAATATCAAAGATGCTGCTGACCGGTCCAATGCCGACGGTAAACTTCAATAGTCCGCCTACTTGCCATTTGACTGGTTTTTCTAACTCTGCTTTGTCTACGTTGTCCCATGGAATCGTCAATTGTGCCATATCGTACACCAAGTTTTGAACCAACAATTGAATCGACAACATTGGTAAGAAAGGTAAAAAGGCACTAGCAACTAAGATCGAGAAGACATTCCCGAAGTTCGAACTCAACGTCATTTTGATGTACTTCATCATATTGGTAAATACTTTGCGCCCTTCGATGACCCCTTTATCAAGGACATTTAAACTTTTTTCTAATAAAATGATCGAGCTGGCATCTTTGGTGATATCTGCTGCTGTATCAACCGAGATGCCAACATCTGCCGTGCGTAAAGCAGGCGCATCGTTGATGCCATCTCCCATAAAGCCGACTGTATGGCCTGCTGCTTGAATGGTTTCAATGATTCGTGATTTTTGCATTGGGTTTAATTTTGCAAACAGATTGGTTTTTGCAGCTTTCGCTGCTAACTCTTCATCTGACAGATGATCAATATCGGTTCCCAATAAGTATTCATCTGCATCGATACCAACATCTCGGCAAACTTTTTGCGCAACGATCGCATTATCTCCAGTCAACACTTTGACATTGATGCCATGACCGTGTAAAGAAGCAATCGCTGTTTTGGCTGTTTCTTTTGCTGGATCTAAGAAGCCCATAAAGCCAATCATGATCATGTCTTGTTCGTCTGCTACAGAATAAACGGCATCTGCGTGAGCATCGCGTTTTACGGCAACTGTCAACACGCGCATTCCTTGTTTATTCAAGCGCAGGTTCACTTGACGTAATTGCTCTCTCAATTGAGGAGTCAATTCCATCACTTTGCCATCAACTTCTACGTATTTGCAGACTTGTTCCATTTCTTCAGCTGCACCTTTTGTGACCATCAGTTGATGACCATCCGCATTGACAACAACCGTCAAGCGACGACGTGAAAAGTCAAAAGGAATCTCATCGATTTTTGTCACATCGTTAAATGGCGCTGCCAAACCTTCTTCTTCATAGTAGTTTAGCACTGCGATATCCATCAGGTTTTTCCACCCTGTTTGATAGTAAGAATTTAAATAGGTCATATCAAGAACTTGTTTATCTTCTACGCCAAACGGGTTTAAATGTTGTACCAGCACGACACGATCTTCGGTGATCGTACCCGTTTTATCGGTACATAATACATCCATTGCACCTAAGTTTTGAATCGAAGGCAATTCTTTGACGATCACTTTTTCTTTTGACAAAGAGATCGCCCCTTTGGCTAAGTTACTGGTAACGATCATTGGTAGCATTTCTGGCGTCAAACCAACTGCTACTGCAATCGCGAAGAACAACGCTTCGCCCCAATCACCCTTGGTTAATCCATTGATCAATAAAACGATTGGGAAAAGAACCATGACCATTCGCAACAATAGTTTGCTGACTTTCGTTAAGCCATCTTCAAAGGTTGTTTTGCCGCGTTTCGTGGTCGCATTTTTAGCAATATCGCCAAAGAATGTACTTTGACCGGTTTTCAAAATAATGGCTTTTCCTTGACCACTTAAGACATCGGTACCCATGAAAACAAGATCTTGCATATCTAGTGCAGAAATTTGTTCATCGCTTTCTTTGATCCCAGCATCGACAAATTTTTCAACGGGCATTGATTCGCCTGTTAATGAAGATTGATTGATAAATAAATCTTTGGTCCAAATCAAGATCGCATCCGCAGGGATCATGTCGCCAGTTGCTAAGGTGACGATGTCTCCAGGAACGACTTCATCCATTGGAATTTCTCTCGTGATTCCATCTCTGGTTACGGAACAAGTATTTTCAATAAGTTCTTTTAACGCTAAGCTTGCTTTTTGGGAACGGTATTCTTGGACGAAAGTAATCATGACACTGGCTAAAATCATGATTCCCATCACGATCACTGCTTCAATATCGCCTGTTACAAAAGAAATAATCATTAATAGGGCTAAAACTAACACAAAGGGATCTTTAAAAGCGCCTAAGATCATCAACCAAGCGGGTGTTGGTTTTTGTGCGTCGACTTTGTTTGGACCATACTCTGCTAAACGTTCTGCAGCATCTTCTTCCGATAACCCTTGGAAGGAGGTCCGCATCTCCATCAATAATTCTCTTTCGGTCAATTTTGCAAGTAATTTTAGTTCTTGATCTTTCGATAGTTTTTTTAACATCTTTTTTTCCTCCTAGCACTTAGGAGTTGCTTACGCCACCCCTAGCGATTCGATAACTACTCCGCTGTTTCATCTGGGGACTGGGGTATTCCATGTGAATCTTCCTTTCTTTTTATTAGGTAAGTCACTGTGGAACGCGCGCAAAAGACACAAAAAAACGCACGCTCCCAATAAGCATGCGTAAAAAACTCATGATCATTGTAGAGCTTTAGCACTATAGGGCGTAGATAGCAAATTTGCTATCAGCTACTTTGGGTTTAACCTTCACGATTAGACCTGTCCTACCAACTAAGCATCTCTCGATGCTTTTGCGGCAGCAGCTTGTGTCCATATAGGAGCCTCACCTAACAATTATTTGTATAAAATGTCAGTTCGTCGGAAGTCTTTCTTCCAACTACCCACATAATAACTGCTATCCTAACCAATGTCAACAGCATCTAAGGAAAAAAGCACCCTTTTTTCCAAGTTTTCCATAGGTTTTCAAATGAAAGGTCTTACAATAAAATAACAGCGTTAAAGAACTGATGTGATTTTATACTTGATAAACCTTTATATACGAGCAGATGAACAGAAATCCTTTCAAAGCGAAACTCACACTTAATCAAGCTTCTTCGTTTGTCACAATCAACGAAAAAATGGAAACGGCGTTCCCGCAGGTTTCATGGATATAAAAAAGACAGCCATTTAACAAACAGCTGCCTCTTCCTCTATGTTCACCTATACTGGGAGAATTATTATTTACTCTAGCTCTCATGAAAAATGATCGGCTAAAATCTGAAGGATTCGCTGGCTTGCTTTCCCATCGCCGTATGGATTTTCTGCATGTGCCATGGCATTGTAAGCTTCTGGATCTTCTAGCAGTCGCTTTGTTTCCTGATAAACCGCAGCTTCAGACGTACCGATCAGTTTTAACGTACCTGCAGCAATCCCTTCGGGACGCTCTGTTGTATCTCGCAAGACCAAAACAGGAACACCTAATGACGGCGCTTCTTCTTGAACACCACCGGAATCCGTCAAAATCAAGGTACTTTGATTCGCAACGTTATGAAAATCAATGACATCTAAAGGCTCAATCAACGTAACATTTGCTAGTTCCCCAAGAATCTCCTGAGCAATCCCTCGGACTTGGGGATTCTTGTGCATAGGGAAAACCACTTTGATCGTTGGCTTCTCCTTTGCGATCTGCGCCAAAGCACGAAAGACCTGCTGCATCGGAGCACCTAAGTTTTCTCGACGATGCATTGTTAATAGGATCATGGCTTGATCTGCTGCGGAAAGTTCTGGATGCTGGTATTCCTCCGAGATCGTATAACGCATCGCATCAATGGCGGTATTACCTGTTACATAAATTGCAGACTCATTGCGGTTTTCAGCCAGCAGATTTTTTTTGCTTTGGGAAGTTGGCGCAAAATAAAAATCAGCTAAGACATCGATTAACTGACGATTGGCTTCCTCTGGATAAGGAGATTTTTTGTTCCATGTGCGCAAACCGGCTTCCACATGCCCCACAGGAATTTGCTGATAAAAGGCGGCCGTCGCGGCTGCATAAGCGGTGGTCGTATCCCCATGAACCAGCACGATATCAGGAGTTTCTTTTTGCAGGATCGGTTCTAGATCCAGTAAAACTTTGGTGGTGATCCCTGTCAAGGTTTGCCCTAAAGTCATAATATCCAGATCATAGTCTGGTGCGATCTCAAAAACCGTTAATACTTGATCCAACATTTCTCGATGCTGCGCCGTCACCACAACGATCGATTCAAAACGCGGGTCGTTTTCCAATTCCTTAACTAGTGGCGCCATTTTGATGGCTTCCGGTCTGGTACCGAACACTGACATCACTTTGATTGTCATTTGGTCACCCGCTCCTCTACTCTTCATTGCTTCTATTATAACGAAGAAAACAGAAAAACAAAATGGTTCTTCTTACAAAAAAAGAAACGACCAATAGGAGGTCGCTTCTTTAGTATCCTGTTTAGATCGTATCTCCATTGAAAATCGAATTCTTCACGATTACGTAATCCACTTTACGAATCGATTCTAAATCTTTTCCACCTGCATAAGAGATCGATGATTGCAAGTCTTGCTGCATTTCAACTAACGTGTCTTTCAAAGAACCTTTGTATTGAATCCAAATTTTCTTTCCTTCCACGTTTTTCTTTTCACCTTTTTGAAATTCTGATGCAGAACCAAAGTATTCTTTCATCACAACGCCGTTTTCTACCTTGGTTTCTCCTGGTGATTCTTCATGACCTGCAAACAATGAACCGATCATGACCATTGTTGCACCGAAACGGACAGATTTAGCGATATCGCCGTGTGTCCGAATGCCGCCATCTGCAATGATTGGTTTGCGAGCAGCTTTGGCACACCAACGTAGTGCTGCTAACTGCCAGCCGCCAGTCCCGAAACCAGTTTTGATTTTTGTGATACAAACTTTCCCAGGTCCAATGCCGACTTTCGTTGCATCTGCACCAGCGTTTTCCAATTCACGAACTGCTTCTGGCGTTCCAACATTTCCAGCGATCACAAACGTTGCTGGCAAATGCTTCTTGATGTGTTGGATCATATTGATCACGGCGTTTGAGTGGCCATGAGCAATATCGATCGTAATAAAATCAGGAACAAGCTCTTTGTCAGCTAGTTCTTCCACAAAGGCATATTCATTTTCTTTGACACCTACGCTGATAGAAGCAATCAAGCCACGGCTCTTCATTTTTTTGATAAATGGAATCCGTGCTTCTTCATCAAAGCGGTGCATAATATAAAAATAGCCATTTTCAGCTAAAAATTCTGCGATCGAATCATCAATAATCGTTTGCATATTTGCAGGAACGACAGGCATCTTAAAAGAGTGTCCGCCTAATGTCACCGTGGTATCACATTCTGAACGGCTGTTCACGATACACTTGTTAGGAATCAGTTGTATATCTTCGTAATCAAAAACTTTCATGTCAAACATAAAAATATCCTCCAAATCTTACTAAGAGTGAAGCAAGCATCAAATGGCATCAGCCTATTTTTAACGCCCACAACAATTTAAACCACCTAGAAGTGAAATACAAGCTTTTTAGAAATACTTTTTGAAAAAAAAGGATGAATGTTCGTCTTTTGCGAACATTCATCCTTATAAGTACTGAAAAAAACGGGATTTACTAATAAATTACGGCAAGATGTTCCCTGCTGCTTTATACACCTCATACCATTCATGGCGAGTCAATACGATCGAAGATGCTTGCGCGATTTCTTCGATCCGATGTGGGGTCATCGTTCCAGCAATCACTTGCATGTTTGCAGGGTGACGTAAGATCCACGCAGAAGCAATACCTGTCGGTGTCGTTTGATACTTGTCCGCTAGTTCAGTCAATTTTTCGTTCAACTCGGGGAATTTCTCGTTACCGATAAAGACACCTTCGAAGAAACCATATTGATACGGAGACCAAGCTTGGATCGTCATCTCATGCAAGCGAGAATATTCAAGAATTTCTCCATCATGATCGACACTACCAGCATCCGTCATGTTGACATGAATTCCTTGATCGATCATTCCCGTATGCATGATCCCGAATTGCAGCTGATTCGCTACTAAAGGTTGGGAAACATATTTTTTCAACAATTCGATTTGACCAGGTTTTTGATTGCTGACACCGAAGTATTTCACTTTGCCGTCTTTTTCTAATTGATCAAAGGCAGCTGCCACTTCTTCTGGTTCAAACAAAGTGTCAGGGCGATGCAATAGTAGCGCATCCAAATGATCGGTTTTCAAACGCTGTAAACTACCTTCCACGGAAGAAATGATATGCTCTTTCGAAAAATCAAACATTTCACCTGGAACGATGCCACATTTTGATTGAATGAACAACTCTTCTCTTTTGGCATCCGTTTTTGCTAACGCTTCCGCAAAAATCGTTTCACACTCCCCGCGCCCATAGATATCGGCATGGTCAAAAAAGGTAATGTCATTTTCAATCGCTGTCGTCAATACTTTCACTGGGTCTTTGGCATTGTTGATTCGCATCAAACCTAAAATCACGCTAGATACTTCTAAATCTGTGGGACCGAATTTAATTTTCACGTAAAGTTCCTCCTTATTTAAACTACATTCTTATTTTAGCACAACAAGATGAAAACGCTACACCAACGTCAAAAAAACCTCCTATAAAATGAAAACCACCAGCACAACCGATTGGTTCTACTGGCAGTCATCCTTTACTTTCAATTTGCATTACGCATTGAAACGTTCTTTACTTCATTGCCTTTGATGAGTTGCTATAGTGTAAGGCTTTGTCACCAATGTCATTTCGATAAAACAAACCCGACAAAGGCAATTTATTGATTGCTTCATAGACGTTCTTTTGTGCAGTAGCTAAATCCTCAGCTGAAGCTTCCACAAGAAAAACACGACCACCAGCTGCCGTCAAATCGCCTTGATCAGCAGTCTCCTCCACTCCTGCATAAAAGAATTGTGTTCCTTCTCCTTGAGGAGATGGAACAGGCATTCCTTGCTGATACTTGCCAGGATATCCTTGCGATGCAATCACGACACCGATCGAAGCCGCTTGATTCCAGCGGATCGCGGGCTCTCGATCCTGCAAGAGATCATCAATGATCTGTGCCAGGCTACTATCTAAACGACTTAACACGACTTGCGTTTCTGGATCACCAAAACGAGCATTAAATTCAATGACTTTCGGTCCATCATTAGTAGCAATCAGACCTGCATAAAGAATACCAGTAAATGATGTCTTATTAAGAATCATCCCTTTTGCTGCAGGAAGTAAAACTTCTTTGACCGCTTGATCGACCATTTCTTGCGGAATCTGCGGTACTGGTGTGTACGCCCCCATACCTCCTGTATTCGGCCCTAAATCGCCATCAAACGCACGTTTATGGTCTTGGGCAATGACCATTGGATAGACGGCTTCGTCCTTAACAAACGCCAAGAGCGAAAACTCTTCGCCAGCCAAAAACTCTTCGATCACCACTTTTGCACCACTTTCACCAAAAGCATTTTGCTCCAGCATCGCTTCGACAGCTGCATTCGCCTCATCAACGGTTTCAGCAACAACTACGCCTTTACCTGCCGCTAAGCCATCCGCTTTGATAACGATCGGTGCACCTTTAAGTTGGATATATGCTTTTGCTTGCGCACTATCTGTAAAGCTTTGATAGTCAGCTGTTGGAATGTGATTGGCACGCATCAATTCTTTGGCAAACTCTTTTGATCCTTCGATCATCGCTGCTTGTCGATTGGGACCAAAAATTTCCAAGCCCGCCGCCTGAAAATCATCTACGATGCCATTTAGTAATGGAACTTCTGGACCAACGAAGGTCCAATCAACCTCCTGCTCTTGAGCAAAAGCAATCAAACCTTCATGATCAGACTCTTCAATTGCGACTGTCACGATCCCGTCTTTTCGCATTCCAGGATTGCCCTTTGCACAAAAGACTGTTTCAACTTGAGGGTCTTGCAGAAACTTTTTTGCGACGGCATGTTCTCTGCCACCACTACCAATAACAAGTATTTTCATCGTCTTCTCCTATTTCTTAGTGTTTAAAATGACGAACACCAGTAAAGACCATCGCCACACCGTACTTATCTGCCATGTCGATCGATTCTTGATCTTTGATACTACCACCAGGTTGAATAATCGCTTTGATTCCTTGTTGTGCTGCATATTCGACACTGTCATCCATCGGGAAAAAGGCATCGCTTGCCAGCACTGAACCAGCCAATTTATTGTTTTCACGGGCTTGTTCCACAGCGATTTTCACTGAACCAACGCGGTTCATCTGACCAGCACCGATCCCGACGGTTTGCTGTTGATTGGCTAAAACGATCGCATTGGACTTCACGTGTTTCACCGCTTTCCAAGCAAATGCCAAGGCTGCGATTTCTTCTGGTGTCGGCTGTCTTTTGGTCACCACGGTCCAATCTGCTGGTGACTCCATTTGATCGTCTGGTTCTTGCACCAATAAGCCCCCAAGGACAGAGACAACTTCTGGCTGTTTGGCTGCTTTTTCGAAATCAACAACCAGCAAGCGCAGATTTTTTTTCTTCGTTAGGATTTCAAGTGCTCCTTCTTCAAATGCAGGTGCAATAATGATCTCAAGAAAAATCCGCTGCAGCTGCTGCGCAGTTGCCACATCAACTGGACGATTTAAGACGATAATCCCGCCAAAAATCGACACTGGGTCTGCTTCGTAAGCTTCTTGGAAAGCTTCAGCAATCGTTTCTCCACTTCCGATTCCACATGGATTCATGTGCTTTAGGGCTACTGCAGTTGGCTCTGTAAATTCTTCTGCGATCCGTAAGGCAGCGTCAGCATCTTTAATGTTGTTGTAAGACAATTCTTTGCCGTGGATTTGTTTTGCGCTGGCAATCGAATAGGGCACGGGTAATGCGTCTTGATAGAAGGAAGCTTTCTGATGACTATTTTCACCATAACGCAATGTTTGTTTCAAAACATAGGTTTTCGTCAAGTTCTCCGTTTCTGTTTCAGCCACCGCTTTGGTCAAGTATTCACCAATCAAGGCATCGTAGGCTGCGGTATGGCGGAAGACTTTGGCAGCTAATTTCTTTCTTGATGCCAACGTCGTATTGCCTTCCTTCAGCTCAGTTAAGACCCAGTCGTAATCCTTGGGATCAACGACAACAGTTACTGAGGCATGGTTTTTCGCCGCAGAACGCAGCATGCTTGGTCCGCCGATGTCGATATTTTCGATTGCGTCGGCTTCTGTGACATCAGGCTTGCTGATCGTTTCTTTGAATGGATAAAGATTGACGACAACGAGGTCGATCGGTAAAATACCGTGCTCAGCCATTGCCTCCATATGAGAAGGCAGATCACGTCGCCCTAATAGACCACCATGCACCCGCGGATGTAGCGTTTTTACCCTACCGTCCATCATTTCAGGAAATTCTGTGATCGCTTCGATGCCGATCGGTTGAAGCCCTGCTTCCTCCAAGACGGTTTTGGTCCCGCCAGTTGAAATGATCTCAAATCCTAAATTGGTCAATTCTTGGACAAATGGTACCAGTCCTTCTTTGTCAGACACACTGATTAATGCACGTTTATTCACGATTTGATAGCCCCTTTTCCACAATTTCAGCTAAAACAGCTGGATAGATTTGGTGTTCCACTTGATGAATTTTCTCTGTCACACTTGTTAACGTATCGTCGGTGTCAATCCGAACGATTTCTTGGGCAATGATTGGCCCTGTATCAATGCCAGCATCGACATAATGAACCGTAACCCCCGTCACTTTCACGCCATAAGCGAAGGCATCGGCAATCCCAGATTTGCCTGGGAAGCTCGGCAACAACGAGGGATGGATATTGATGACTCTGCCTTCATAAGCGGATAATAGGGTGTTCCCGATGATCCGCATATACCCAGCTAAAACAATAAAATCGATGGCATGATACTGCAATTCTTCGATCAATTTCCTTTCAAAGGCTGCTTTTGACGCAAAAGCCGCTGGCTCCAAGACAAGCGTTTCATAGTCTCTTGCGCGGGCTTTTTCTATCACTGGCGCTGCTGGTTTATCGGAAAAGACCAATCCGATCTGCGCCCCTTTGATTTCATTAGCCTGGATCGCATCGGCGATCGCTGTAAAATTGCTGCCCGTTCCAGAAGCAAAGACGGCGATCCTCATCGGACTGCCTCTTTAAAGCAGACAGCTTCGTTGTCACGTTTCGTCACTTTACCGATCCGATACGCTGGTTCTTCATTGGCGGATAGAAGCGCCATTACTGCCGCAACATTTTCTGGCGCAACGGCTAAGACCATACCGATCCCCATGTTGAAAATCTCGAACATTTCTTGGTGAGGAATCGCGCCATGAGCAGCGATCAGATCAAATATCGGCAACTGCGGCCAAGTGTCTAAGGAGATTTCTGCCGCCAGACCTTCAGGCAGCATCCGCGGGATATTTTCAACAAAGCCGCCACCAGTGATATGAGAAATTCCAGCTAGCAATCCTTCTGTCAATAAAGGCTTCAATGCATCCACGTAAATTCTCGTTGGCGTCAATAAACTTTCTGCAAGTGTTTGGTTGTCAAGTTCTGCAAATGTTTCTGCTCCTGTATAGCCATGCTGTTCAAAAAAGACTTTTCTGACTAAAGAGTACCCATTCGAGTGAATGCCTGATGAAGGCAAACCAATCAGCTCATCGCCTTCTTTGATGGTTTCTCCAGTGATCAAGCGACTTTTTTCGACGATTCCTACGGCAAAGCCAGCAAGATCATATTCTTCTGGTTGGTACATTCCCGGCATTTCAGCGGTTTCCCCACCAATCAGGGCAGCACCCGCTTGCACACAGCCCTCTGCGACACCAGCAATGATTTGTTCGATCTTTGCCGGATCGTTTTTACCGACTGCAACATAGTCAAGGAAGTAGATAGGTTCTGCCCCTTGAGCGACGATATCATTCACGCACATTGCGACACAATCAATGCCGATCGTTGTGTGCTGTTCTTGCTGGATCGCCAATAAAAGCTTAGTTCCTACACCATCTGTCCCAGAAACGAGTACTGGTTCTTTCAATTGGTACGATGATAAGTCAAAACAGCCACCAAAGCCCCCGATTGCCCCCATCACGCCTAGACGTTCTGTTCGTTTCACATGCTTTTTGATCCGTTCGACTACTTCATAACCGGCTTCGACATCGACACCGGCTTTTGCATATGCATTTGCCACGTTCGTTCCTCCTCAATCATTCATCCGCTTTTCTTCATTCAGCTCATTCGTCGTTAACGCAAGTAAACCAGCGGTCCTTCACTGCTTCGTTTGAAAAACCATTTTTGCCTACAATTTATTCAGCTAAAGACGCGAGATAGTTTTCTTCATAATCATACAAAGGGGTTGGATAATCGCCATTGAAATAGGCCATACACAATCCTGAGTAAGGTGCGTCAAAATCTAAACCGATCGCTTCGATCAACCCGTCTTCACTTAAAAAGGCCAAAGAATCTGCTTCGATTTTTTCACAAATCTCAGCTTCCGTATATTTGGCTGCGATCAATTCTTTTCTCGTTTGAATGTCGATCCCGTAAAAACACGGATAGCGCAAAGGCGGCGAACCGATACGTACATGAACTTCTTTGGCACCTGCTTCTTTTAGCAGTTGCACGATACGGCGGCTGGTGGTTCCTCGGACGATCGAATCGTCGACTAGAATCACTCGTTTGCCTTCGACTACGCCACGAACAGCTGAGAGCTTCATCCGTACACCTTGTTCCCTTAACTCCTGCGTCGGTTGAATAAACGTTCGTGCGATGTATTGATTTTTTACTAAGCCTAATTCATAGGGAATACCTGAAGCTTCTGCATACCCGCTGGCAGCAGATAAGGATGAATTCGGTACACCAATGACCATATCCGCTTCGATCGGCGCCTCTTGTGCTAAGCGACGGCCCATATTTTTACGGGCACGATGGACGTTGACGCCAGCGATGTTGGAATCAGGACGGGCAAAATAGATAAACTCCATCGAACATATCGCGGGTTGTACTTCTTGGGTATACTGTTCAATTTGAATGCCTGCATCATCAATGATCACGACTTCGCCTGGTCGGACATCACGAATAAATTCCGCACCGATGACTTCCAACGCACAGGTTTCTGAAGCCACCACATAAGCACCATTGACCATTTTCCCGATTGACAATGGCCGAAAGCCATTGGGGTCTAGTGCTGCGATCATGGCATTTTCGGTCAGTAAAAGGTACGCAAATCCACCTTTAACTTGATTTAATGCCTCCTTGACCCGATCCATAAAAAGCGGTTCTTCGCTGCGACGGATCAAGTGCATGAGAATCTCTGTATCGGAATTCGAGTGGAAAATCGCACCAGCCTTTTCTAAGGATTTCCGTAGACTTTTCGCATTCGTCAAGTTGCCGTTATGAGCTAAGCCAATCTGCTGATCAAAAAATTTGAATAAAAATGGTTGAATATTATCAACGCTACCATTACCAGCAGTTGCGTAACGAACGTGACCAATGGCAGCATCTCCTGTCAGACGCTGGAGGACACGTTCATCCGAAAAGACTTCCGCTAGCAACCCTAAATCACGGTGGCCATTGAGTTTCCCCGCATCATTCGTGACAATCCCTGCACCTTCTTGGCCGCGATGTTGCAAACTGTGTAGTCCGAAGTAGGTGACACGAGCGGCATCTGGATGACCCCAAACACCAAAAACCCCACATTCCTCGTTGAGGCTCTTTACTTCATTAAACATGGAATGGCTTCCTCCCATTTCAATTTCGCCTCAGTAAGGGGCATCTCGATCGTATCATCTTGTGCTTGCATGCGAATCTGGCCATCAGCAGTCACTTCCCCGATCGCTGTTGCAGCAGCGCCTACCAGTGCTTCAAAAGCTGCTTGCTTATCAGGTGCGACTGAAAGCACAAAACGGGATTGGGTTTCTGAAAACAATTGTGCTGCTGGCAATGACACGGTCACATTTAGACCAAAGCCCTTGTCAAAAGCGGATTCGGCTAAAGCGATCGCTAAACCACCTTCGGCACAATCGTGGGCACTTTGAACAAGACCTGCTTGGATCGCTGCGGTAACCAATTGTTGGTTCATTTTTTCTGTTTCAAGGTCAAAGGACATTAAACGCCCAGCGATCTTTCCTGTCTGCAGTTTTTGCAATTCAGACCCATTGAAGTCAGCATGGGTTTCCCCTAGGACATAGATCAGATCCCCCGCTGCTTGGAAATGCTGCGTCGTGATATGCGCCAGCTCTTCGATCAATCCGACCATCCCAATTACCGGCGTTGGATAGACCGATTGTCCGTCCGTTTCGTTGTATAAGGAGACGTTCCCAGAAATGACTGGTGTCTCTAGCACACGACAAGCTTCTGAGATCCCGTCAGCAGCCGTGGATAACTCCCAGAATCCTTCTGGTTTATCTGGCGAGCCGAAGTTAAGGCAGTCAGTGATCGCCAATGGACGCCCACCGGAAGCGACGATATTTCGAGCAGCTTCTGCAACTGCGATCTGTCCGCCGACTTCTGGATCTAAGTACAGGTAACGAGCATTACAGTCAGTCGTCATCGCCAAGGCTTTATTGGTTCCCTTGATTCGTAACACAGCGGCATCACTGCCGGGTCCTACCACGGTATTGGTACGAACTTGCGAATCGTAGGTTTCAAAAATCGAGCGTTTTGAAGCGATCGTCGGCTGCTGCAGTAGATCGGCAAATACAGACGTTGCTGAGTGAATCACTGGAACAAAGTCTGGTGTTTCCTTAAACACTTTGATCCGTTTCGGTTCTGCCATCTCTTTGTAGTAAGTCGGCGCATCTTCAGCTAAAGCATCTACTGGCAAATTAGCGACTTCCTGTCCGTGATGGAACAAACGATAGTTGCCATCATCTGTTACTTCACCGATCACGACGGCTTCTAGATCGTATTTCTTAAAGAGTGCTTCCACTTCAGCTTCATGTCCTTTTTTGACACAGATCAGCATCCGCTCTTGAGATTCTGACAACATCATTTCATAAGGCGTCATATTGGTTTCTCGTTGTGGAACATCATCTAACGTTAAGCGCAACCCTGATCCGGCTTTTGATGCCATCTCGGCACTAGAAGAAACCAATCCAGCAGCACCCATATCTTGAATTCCGACTAAAATGTCCGAATGATCCACGATCAATTCCAAACAAGCTTCCAACAAAAGTTTTTCCATAAAAGGATCACCGACTTGTACGGCGGAACGTTGTTGTTCTTCCCCTTCGACAAATTCTTCCGATGCAAAAGTCGCCCCATGTATCCCGTCGCGTCCTGTTTTTGCGCCGACATACATGATGGTGTTTCCAACACCTTTGGCCTGCCCTTTTTGAATATCCTTGTGAGCAATGATCCCTACACACATCGCATTGACTAATGGATTGCCTTCATAACAAGGATCAAATGCCACTTCACCACCGACGGTCGGAATCCCAATACAGTTGCCATAGCCACTGATCCCAGCAACGACTTCTTCCAAAAGATATTTCGTTCTTGGATTATCTAACTCACCAAATCGTAAGGAGTCTAAAACAGCAATCGGTCTTGCACCCATACTGAAGATGTCGCGGATGATCCCACCAACACCAGTTGCTGCTCCTTCATAAGGTTCCACCGCAGAAGGATGATTATGGCTTTCCGCTTTAAAAACGACGGCTAGATCATCGCCGATATCCACGATACCCGCACCTTCGCCAGGTCCTTGCAGTACTTGCGGCCCTTCTGTCGGGAATTTCCGCAAAACAGGTTTGGAATTTTTGTAAGAACAATGTTCACTCCACATCACTGAAAAGAGTCCAGTTTCGGTATAGTTCGGTAAACGCCCCAAAATATCTTCTGAGATCATCCGATATTCTTCTTGGGTCAATCCCCATTGCTCGTATAATTTCGTGTCTTTGATTTCTTGTGGTGTAGGTTCTTTTACGATCATTTTATCCATTTACCGGCACCTTCCCAAAATTTTTCAATAATGAAGCAAAAAACTTCTTGCCATCTTCTGAGCCCAATAAGCTTTCCATCGCTCGTTCTGGATGAGGCATCATGCCTAGAACATTGCCAGCTTTATTACAGATACCAGCGATGTTGTGTAGGCTGCCGTTGACGTTATCTTCATAACGGAAAACGATTTGATTGTTGGCAACCAATTCCTGATAAGTCGTTTCATCACAATAATAATTGCCCTCACCATGAGCGACAGGAAGCGTAATAACTTGATCCATTTCATATTCAGAAGTAAAAGCTGTTTGATTATTCACTTGCAGACGGACCGGTTTGCAAATAAAATGCAGAGATTCATTTCTTTGTAAAACCCCTGGTAACAAGCCCGCTTCCGTTAAAATTTGAAACCCATTGCAGGTACCAAAGACAGGTTTGCCTTCATTTGCCAAACGAATGACCTCTGACATGATCGTAGAAAAACGGGCGATCGCTCCACATCTTAAGTAATCACCATAAGAAAATCCTCCTGGAAGCAAAACACCGTCAAAACCAGCTAAGCTGTCTGCATCATGGCGTACATATTCTGCTTCTGCCCCCATGATATCTTTGATTGCCCGCATCAAATCAACATCACAATTTGATCCAGGAAAGACGATCACTGCAAATTTCATAGGGCTGCTTCCTCCATTTGGACCATTTCATAACGGTAGGTTTCCATATTGACGTTTGCCAAAAGCTTGTCGCAGATCGCTTCGATTTCTTCTGCTACAGCTGCTTGTGTTTGATTGTTTGAAGGTGTCACTTTGATTTCAAAGTATTTCCCGATCCGAATATCACTGACATCTTGATACCCCAAGCGATGAACGGCTCCTTTCACAGCTTCTCCTTGAGGGTCTAAAACAGATTCCTTATAGGTTACATAAACTTTGACTAAATACATGCTGAATTCTCCTTTTCTAAACGATTTAAGACTTCTTCATAAACAGGAACGATGTCCCCTAAATCACGTCGATAGACATCTTTATCAAGATGCTCATTTGTCCCCATATCCCATAAACGACAAGTATCTGGTGAAATCTCATCAGCCAGGAGCAACTCGCCCTTTTTGGTTTTGCCGATCTCGATTTTAAAATCGATCAAGCGAATGTTGATATTCGCAAAGATTTCCAGTAACGCAGCGTTGACTTGCAGCGCCAATGTTTTGATCTGGTCCAGCTCCTCTTCTGAGGCAAGCCCTAGATAAAACACATGATCATCATTGATAAACGGATCATCCAAACGATCTTCTTTGTAGTAAAACTCTACGATCGGCTTTGGCAGTTTGGTTCCTTCTTCGATGCCCAAGCGCTTTGAAAAACTACCAGCAGCCGTGTTGCGAACAACGACTTCTAAAGGAATCATAGCAACAGCTCGAATTAATTGTTCGTATTTAGACACTAATTGAAGAAAGTGACTTGGGACGTTTTTGTCGGCTAAGCGCTGAAAAAGATGCGCAGTGATCTGATTGTTCAAGGCACCCTTTCCTACAACGGCATCTTTCTTTTGACCATTCAATGCAGTAGCTTGATCCAAATAAACGACTCTCAATACATCCTCTTCGTTGGTTTTAAACAATTTCTTGGCTTTTCCTTCATAAAGAAGCACTTCTGATTCCATAATCCACCTCAGTTAAGTAATATTTTTCACATAGCGATGACACACATCTTTATTTGCTTATTATTCTAACAACGCAGAAAAAGCGGGTCAACGATTATCTGTACATTTACATATTAATAATCACGAATGTTCGCTTTTTACCCAGTTGATTGAAAGCAGATTCCTCTTTAGAAGCAACGAAGGATTTATAAAGCGTTTACAATATTCTTTTTTCATGCTATATTTAGGTCGTATTGTAGCTACATTCAAGGAGGAGTACTATATGTGGTCGCTAAAGAATCGTGCTGAACTTTTTTTAGCTCATTTATCAGACAAAGAAAAACAACAGCTCCATAACGAATTATTGGCCGTGCAGCAAATCCTTTCCATCAACCAACAAACAAGTTTCTATTTATTCAGTCCCTTCAAAAAAGGGGCGCGCCCTCATTATGCCGAAGAACAAAAGCGTGTTCTACAATTTCAAAATGAGCGCAATGACGAATTGATCATTCATCAAATCCATCGCCAAAGCTTATTTAAACATACGTATTCTTTTCGGATTTATTTTAATTTAGAAGAAATGGACTTTTCTTTCTTGGATGATCTTTTGCATCTTTTGAAGGAACATAGCCAGACATCAACGTTTAAATTGAGTCCAGCGGCAAATTGACTGAGTATCCTTCAATAAAAAAAGGTAAAATAAACAAAAGCCCGTAATTTATCGGGCTTTTTTTGTTATACTATTTTCAGACAAAAGAAAGGATACGATTATGCTATTTACGAAACAATCATTTGATGCTTTTTCTTTAGAAACGTTAGACGAACGAATGGAAAAAATCCGTGCCGAGATTCAGCCGATTTTTCAAACGATCGGTGAGGCAGCGATCCCATTAATTGAAGAAAGCTGCCAAGAGCCTTTTTATTTGCATATTGCTCAGCACCGACGCAGAACCGTCTACCCTCCTGCCGAAACCTGGGCAGGGATCGGTCCGAACAAACGAGGCTATAAAATGGATGCCCACTTTCAAATTGGGATCAATCAAGCGTATGTCTTTGTTTGGCTCAGCGTGATCGACCAACCGAAAAATCAGGCAACGATCGCTGAATCCTGGTTGGCCCAAAAAGAATTATTCGATCAATTACCAGCTGACTTTACACTTTCTCCTGATCACACAAAATACGACCACCACCCTATCGCCATGTGGCCAACCTATTTGGAACGATTGAAGAAAGTCAAAAAAAGCGAGCTTCAAATTGGGAAGATTTTTCCGAAAGAAATGATCGAAGACGTTGAAATGGCGGATATTTTAGCAGTTTATCAAACGCTGTTGCCGCTTTATCATGCCCGTATGACGGCTCTGAAGGAGGAACAATAATATGTCAGAAAATCGGCGCTCTCGCAACGAAAAGCCAGCGAAAAGCCCTAAGCGCTTCGTCTGGTTGGCACTTCCTGCCGCCTTATTGGTACTAGGTGGCGGCTATTATGGTTATACCGTCTATCAGGATCGGCAAGAAGAAGCCGCTGCTAAAAAAGCCCTCACTTCCTTTATCGACGCTTTGGCCGATCAGAAGTACAGTGACTTGCCTGCCTTCGTGTCTGAAGACAGTTTAGCATCAACCGGCTTTACCGCAGACGAAGTCTCTGCAAAATACGAAGCGATCTTCACTGGTATCGGTGCCGAATCATTTAAAGCCTCTGGGATTGAGGTAACTCCTAATGACAAGGATTCCGATCAATTCAATTTCCAATACAACGGTTCCTTGACCACCTCGTTAGGTGAATTAACCGAGCTTTCTTATAGTGGCACGATCACTGTAGCTGATAACGAAGCCAAGATCGATTGGTCCCCTCAGTTGATCTTTCCAGGAATGGAGGGACAAGACAAAGTCAGTATTTCCGTAGATAATGCCACTCGCGGTGAGATTCTCGACCGAAACAACGAACCACTAGCAGAAAATGGCACGCTTTATCAGTTAGGCGTCGTTCCGGGGCAACTGGGCACGGGAGACGAAAAAAACGCCAATATCAAAGCGATCGCGGAACGTTTCGACCTGACAGAAGAAGCCATCAATCAAGCGTTGGGGCAATCTTGGGTTCAAGATGAGTTGTTCGTCCCCTTGAAGATCATCGAACCAACGGATGAGATGCCAACTGGAACAAGTTTAAAAGAAACGACTGGACGCACTTACCCACTTGGGGAAGCTGCCGCCCAACTGATTGGTTACTTAGGAAATGTAACAGCGGAAGATATCGAAAAAGATGAAACACTAGCAAGCAACGGACAAATTGGTCGTAGTGGTCTGGAAGCTGCCTTCGATAAAGAGTTGCGAGGAGAAAACGGCGGAAAAATCGCCATCACAGATGAAGATGGTGCTGAGAAAGCCGTCCTGTTAGAAAAAGAACGCGCAGATGGCAAGGATATCCAATTGACCATTGATGCCCAAGCCCAAAAGACAGCGTTTGACTCCTTACAAAACCAAGCAGGAGCAACGGTCGTTACCGAACCCAAAACTGGCGATCTGCTGGTACTTGCCAGCTCGCCAAGTTATGATCCCAATAAAATGACCCAAGGGATCTCACAAGAAGATTATGATGCGTATGAACAAAATGAAGACCTGCCTTTCATCAGCCGCTTTGCTACGGCCTATGCACCTGGTTCGACCTTTAAGGCTATCACTGGTGCGATCGGCTTGGAAAATGGCACGATCGATCCTACGCAGAGTATCGCGATCGATGGATTGAAATGGCAAAAAGATAGCTCATGGGGCGACTACTTTGTGACGAGAGTTACTGATGTAGCTTCTGTGAATCTCAAGGATGCACTGGTATACTCTGATAACATTTATATGGCGCAACAAACCTTATCTATGGGCGAAGATGCCTTTCGTGACGGCTTGTCGAAGTTGATTTTTGGTGAAACATTGGATTTACCGATCGCGATGAATCCTGCTCAAATTTCAAATGAAGACTCCTTCAATTCGGACATTTTACTGGCAGATACGGGCTATGGCCAAGGAGAATTGTTATTGAATCCAATCCAGCAAGCGGCTATTTACTCCGTCTTTGCCAATCAAGGGAAGCTGGTCTATCCCCGTTTAGTGAAAGAGGCAGAGCAAAAAGACAAAGAAGTCTTTAAAGCAGAAACGATCGATCAAATCAATCAAGATTTGACCGCCGTTGTTTCCGATCCAAACGGAACTGCACATTCCTTGGCAGCATTAAACATTCCATTGGCTGCTAAGACAGGAACAGCTGAAATCAAAGAAAAGCAAGATGAAAAAGGCCAGGAAAACAGTTTCTTATTTGCCTTTGATTCGCAAGACCAAGGATTTCTGATGGTCTCCATGCTAGAAGATCGCCAGGAAAACCAATCAGCAACTGGTTTAGCACCTGAGCTATTGACTTACTTAGCTGAACATTATTAAAAAAAGCTGCAACCTTCAGATAAGGATCTGAAGGTTGCAGCTTTTTTCTTATTCGGCTAAACCGACACGTTCAAAGATCGTGTCGACTTGTTTTAAGTGATGGTTGTAATCAAACGCATCGTCTAAGTCTGCTTTGGTCAACACATCCGTAATGGCTGGATCAGCTTCTAATAGTGGACGGAAATCCGTTTGCTCATCCCAAGCTTGCGCTGTTTTTGGCTGAACCAAGTCATAGGCTTGCTCTCTTGTCATTCCGTGATCGATCAATTTCAACATCACTCGTTGGCTGTAGATCAATCCAAAGGTCGCATTCATATTGCGCTTCATATTCTCTGGGAAAACAGTCAGATTTTTGACGATATTGCCAAAGCGATTCAGCATATAATCGATCAAAATCGTCGTATCCGGAATAATGATCCGTTCTGCCGATGAATGTGAGATATCCCGTTCATGCCACAGTGAGACATTTTCATAAGCTGTCACCATATGGCCGCGAACGACTCGTGCAAGTCCCGCCATATTTTCAGAACCGATTGGGTTACGCTTATGGGGCATGGCAGAAGAACCTTTTTGTCCTTTGGCGAAGAATTCTTCAACTTCTCGGGTTTCTGATTTTTGTAAGCCCCGGATTTCGGTGGCAAATTTCTCAATGCTAGTTGCGATCAACGCCATTGCAGAGAAATACTCTGCATGCAAGTCACGAGGTAGTACTTGTGTGGAAATATCTTGCGCACGAATCCCTAATTTTTCACAGACATACTCTTCGACAAACGGTGGAATATTTGCAAAGGTTCCAACTGCTCCGCTGATCTTTCCTGCTTCGACCCCTTTTGCTGCCCGCTCAAAACGCTCGACATTGCGTTTCATTTCCGCATACCATAAGGCTAATTTCAAGCCAAAGGTCGTTGGTTCCGCATGTACACCATGGGTACGTCCCATCATTACGGTATGTTTGTATTCTTTGGCTTTTTCACCAATGATCGTCACAAAACGATTTAAATCTTCCCGAATCATGTCGTTGGCTTGTTTCATCAAGTAGCCATACGCAGTATCAACAACATCCGTCGACGTCAAGCCGTAGTGGACCCATTTACTTTCATCACCTAAAGATTCAGAGACTGCTCGGGTAAAAGCAACCACATCATGTCGCGTTTGCGCTTCGATCTCTAAGATACGGTCGATATCGAAGGTTGCTTTTTCACGAATCAAAGCAACATCCTCTTTCGGTATCTCCCCTAGTTCCGCCCAAGCTTCATCCGCCAATATTTCTACTTCTAACCACGCTTGGTAACGGTTTTGATCGGTCCAAATAGCACCCATTTCTGGTCTTGTGTAACGCTCTAACATGTTATTATCTCCTTTAATCCCAAATATTGGTTTGATAGATTTCTTCAGTGGTCTCTGCGATATCTTCTGTCAAAACAGTGATATGACCCATTTTACGCCCGGTTTTCGCTTCTTCTTTGCCATAGTAATGGAATTGCCAAGCAGGTTTTGTCGCAATCAACTCATACGTTTCTGTCAATTCATCGCCTAAGACATTGACCATGACTGCTGGTGAAAGCAATGACACTTCTGGTAATGGCCAGCCACAGATCCCCCGGATATGGGCATCAAACTGACTCATGGAACAAGCTTCGATCGAATAGTGACCAGAATTATGTGGTCGCGGTGCCAACTCATTGACATACAAGCCGCCACTTTTAGTCAAGAACATTTCGATGGCTAAAACGCCTTGCAGATCCAAGGCCTTCGCAATAATATGAGCGATCCGTTTGGCTTCTTTGGCAACTTCTGGATCAATGCGCGCAGGAGCGATCGTTTGATGCAAAATATTGTTGCGGTGGACGTTTTCTACCACTGGGAAAGTGGTAAAGGTTTCTCCATTACCAGCAACTAAAATCGACAATTCTTTTTCAAAAGGAATCCACGCTTCTAATTCGCACGTCCCTTCACGCAGTAAGTTCATCGAAGGCGCTAAGTCCGCGGTACTGTATAACACGTGCTGCCCTTTTCCGTCATAACCGCCTCTAGTCGTTTTTAACACACAGGGATAACCGATACTGTCGATGGCATCTTGGATATCCGTTGGACTGATGATCGTGGCATAAGGTGCAATCACGATATTGTTAGCCTCTAGAAATGACTTTTCTAATAAACGGTCTTGAGTGATTGCTAACAGGTCAGTCCCTTGAGGGATATGGGAATAAGGCAAAATGGAATTCAATGCCTCGACACTGACATTTTCGAATTCATAGGTAATCACGTCGGCACGTCGAGCCATTTCTTCTAAAGCAAACACATCATCGTAGGCAGCAACAATATGCCAATCAGCGACTTGGGCTGTTGGACAATTGGCAGTAGGGTCTAAGACGCCAACCCGAAAGCCCATTTCTTTGGCACTCATTGCCATCATACGACCTAGCTGTCCTCCGCCAACGATTCCGATCGTTGCGTTGGGCATTAAAGGTTTAATCAAGTTGATCACTACTTTCCAATACAATTTCTTTTAATGTATTTCTTCGCGCGTTTAATTTCTCCGCTATCTCTAAATCATACATGGAAAGCATCTGCGCTGCAAGTAGTCCTGCGTTAGTTGCGCCAGCTTTTCCGATCGCTGTTGTTGCCACTGGTACCCCAGCTGGCATCTGCACGATCGATAGTAGGGAATCCAACCCGTTTAATGCGCGAGATTGTACAGGCACACCAATGACGGGCAACGTTGTTTTCGCTGCGACCATTCCTGGCAAATGAGCTGCTCCTCCTGCTCCTGCGACAATGACTTTGATTCCTTCTGCACGAGCAGTTTCGGCAAATTCGAACATCAAATCTGGTGTACGATGTGCCGAAACGACTTTTTTCTGATAAGGTATCGCTAACTCATCTAAAATCAAGCAGCACTCCTTCATTGTTTCCCAATCTGACTTGCTCCCCATAATCACTGCAACTGCTGGTTTCATTTGATTTTCCCTCCAACGATTTTTTACTAGTTTCTTCTGAAACAAGCTCAGAAGTATTTTCTCACGAAATTAGTTTGTTAGCAGCAGTTTGTCACTGCAACCCAACGCCCCTTGCATAACACGTTATGACTAACAATCACTTTCACCTTTAAATAGTAACGAGTTGCCGGAGCAATGTCAAAATATTTTCGAACTATTTGCTAGTTTATCTTTGTATCGTTCGTTTTTATAGCCAAGAAAACTATTCAGTCTTTCTGTTTGGTAGGAAAAAGACAAATAAAGGAACAATACAAAAAATCCAGACGAATCCTCGTCTGGATCAAATCAACTTACTGTTGCAAGCTCAATTCCGTCACATCGTCTGTTTCTTTCGGCAATCCATTGAAGAACAGATTCAAAACAATGGCTGTCAAACTACTCATGACGATCCCATTGCCTGTAAACATTTGGACGGTTTCAGGCATCTGACTGAATAAGGTTGGCATCATATTGAACCCTAACCCAAAACCGATCGATACCGCAATCACTAACAAGTTCTTGTCATTCATAAAATCAACTTTGCTCAGCATTCGCATCCCTTGAACAGCGACCATGCCAAACATCACTAACATGCCGCCTCCCAGTACTGCTTCTGGAATGATTTGCGCAATGGCACCAACTTTTGGAAACAGCCCTAATACGATCAAAAAGATAGCTGAAAAGAAAATCGGGCGTCGCGTCTTAATACCTGAAAGTTGAACCAAACCTACATTTTGTGAAAATCCAGTATAAGGGAACGTATTGAAGATCCCCCCAAGGATCACCGCCAAGCCTTCCGCGCGATAGCCGCGCTTTAAGTCATTGCCTGTAATCGGTTTTTCAGTAATATCTCCCAGCGCAAAATAAACGCCAGTGGACTCTACCAGACTCACGATGGAAATAATGATCATCAAAACGATCGACCACAGATCAAAGGTTGGTAAGCCAAAATAAAAAGGCTGAGGCAAATGAAACACAGGCGCATGGGCGATGGCAGAAAGATCCACCAATCCTAAGAGCGCTGCTAAAATGGTCCCACCGATCAAACCGATCAAAACGGCAATCGAGCGAATAAAGCCTCTCCCAAAGACCTGCACCCCAATGATCAAGGCAATCGTCACAAAGCCTAACAATAAATTCGTTGGATCACCAAAGTTAGCAGCTGCAGCATCGCCGCCACCGATTTTAGTGATGGCGACTGGAATCAAGGTCAAGCCGATGACGGTAATCACGGTTCCCGTCACCAATGGGGGAAACAAGACTTTGATTTTCGAAAAAATGCCAGCGATCAGAACAATGAAAATCCCAGCGGCAATGATCGCTCCGTAAATCGCACTGATCCCTGATTTGGTGCCAATCAAAATCAATGGGGAGACCGCTTGGATGGCACAGCCTAAAACGACTGGTAGGCCGATCCCGAAAAAGCGGGTAACAACTAATTGCAAAAGCGTAGCGATTCCGCACATGAAAATATCGATCGAGATCAAATACGTCATCTGAGCTTCATTGAAGCCCAGACCTGTTCCAATCAGCAAAGGAACGGCAACAGCTCCTGCATACATTGCTAGTAAATGCTGCAAGCCTAAAACTGCTGAACGGCTATTCGTTTCTTTCATTAGGCATCTCCTTCTAAAAAGCTGACTTGTCCCTCAGACAATGAAGCGATCCGTGCTAGTGAAACAACAGGAATCCCCATTTCTTCAAGTAATTGTCGACCACTTTGGAATGATTTTTCAATCACGATACCGATACCGACGACGTTGGCTCCTGCTTGTTGACACAGTTCGATCAAGCCTTTTGCTGCTTGTCCGTTTGCTAAAAAATCATCAATAATCAAGACTGTATCCTCTGAAGACAAAAATTTCTTGGAAATCGATACTTGGCTGGTCACTTGCTTGGTAAAGGAATAGACAGATGCAGTCAGCAGCTCTTCATCCATTGTCAAACTCTTTGCTTTACGGGCAAAGATCATTGGTACTTGTAACTGTTCTGCAGTATAAAGGGCTGGTGCGATCCCTGAAGCTTCGATGGTCACTACTTTTGTGATGCCGCTTCCTTGAAACCGTTCCGCGAAGACTGCACCGATTTCTTTCATCAACTCATAATCCACTTGGTGGGTCAAAAATTGGTCCACTTTAAGAACCCCTTCGCCCAGCACATTTCCATGTGTTTTGATACGCTCAACTAATTTTTCCATCCTAGCTCTCCTCGTTCCTTTCTATTCCATCCTGAAAAAAAAGACACTCTTTTTGCCAAAGCAAAAAAAGTGTCTAACAGGCACGATTTTTACTTATAGTCCGATATTTACGGTATCGGGTAGAGACTGTCGACCATATTTCGACGATATACAAGTAATTTTTAAATGATAGATTCGATTATGCCTGTCTTTGATTAAAAACACAAGCATGGAATGCCCTTTATAAATAAAAATATTCTCATTTGTGGATCATTTCCTACTCTGGCTTCTCCATATCGCGATAGTGTTCCATCTTTTTACTGAAAAGCTCCCCATTGGACGGCGGCGTGTAGGTGATGGCATTCGCGCCTGCTTCAATCGTTTCTAAGATGCTTTCATCGGTTGGTCCACCGGTTGCGATGATCGGCAGCTTCGGATATTTTTTACGGAAGAAAGCCACGGTATCTGCTGTGTCCTTGCCAGCACTGATATTGATGACTTTCACACCAGCTTCAAGCTTGGCATCAATTTCGGTATACTTACTCGTTACGGTACTGATAACGGGAATATCTACAACTTTACAGACTTGCTCCACAGTTTTCAGTGGCGTTGGTCCGTTTAAGACGACCCCGATCGACCCTTGGGCTTCAGCAAACATGCTCATATAAGACGAGCGAAATCCTTGGGTCAAGCCCCCGCCGACACCAGAAAACACTGGAATGTCCGCTGCTTCGATGATTGCTTTCGTAATTGCTGGGTGTGGTGTAAAGGGATAGACCGCAATCACAGCATCCGCATTTGTATTACGGATGATCGCAATATCCGTTGTGAAAATAATGGAGCGGATTTGTTTTCCAAATATTTGAATACCGCTAGCCTCTCGAATAACTTTAGGCACTTTCACGATATCTTTACGCAAATCGGTGGTGATTTTTGGCATATATTTTTCTTCCATAAGCAGCCAACTCTCTTTTCTTATTGATCAAATCGATTCAATTGGTAGGTTTCAATTACTTGAATGATTTTGCTGGCATAATCCGGATCCGTTGCATACCCTGCATCTTGTAATGCTTGTGCGGCACTGCGGTAGTCGTTTGCTGTCAAGACATTTACATAAAGTGCAGGATTCCAATCCACACCATTTACAAACAACATCGTATGATCATCCATTGATTCTTCCCAAGTATCATAGACACGAAAATCTCCTTGAATCGTGACCCATTCTCCATTATAAAACTCTTGGGTATCTAATGTCACCTTTTTTGAATGGCCAAACGACTTAATTCCAAATAAATTATTGTATTCACTGGCTAGAGAACTTTGACCCCAATCTGATTCAAGGATTGCCTGTCCAATAATGATACTTGGTAAAATCCCGTAGCCCTTTTGCAGTTCTTGTGCGTAAGGAGCGATGCGATCAATAAATTCTTCATGGGAGATGGCTTCCGTGTTTGTTTCTTCCTCTTTTGGAAGGGGGTCTGCCAAACTATTCAAGGAAAAAATAAAGGCAATCCCAATCAAGAATAACCCTAGAAAGACTAATGGGAAACGAGTCTTCTGTTTTTTTCGTCTTGCGCTCATTTTTTCACTTCCTTTGTCTGACTAAACACATTTTCAGAAAACAAATTGCCTCCATTCAGCAACAACTCATCTTGTGGAAGCTCACTGCTTTCTTGACTTTTAGCAAGAGACCCCTCATAGATCCAGTCCTCTGCCAGAGGATCTTCCCATTCGTGAGAGGACAGTTCTGCTTCTTTTCGAGCGATGTGTTCTTTTGCTTCTTCCAGAAACTCTTCAAAGGTCAACTCCTGCTCCTCAATGTAGGTTGCCACTTCGACCCCTACATATCGTAAATGCCAAGGCTCATAATCGATTTGCGTAATAGCATGTTTTCCTTTCGGGTAACGGATGATAAACCCATACTCCCTTGCATGAGCTTGTAGCCATTTTCCACCCTCAGTATCACCGAACCCCTCATTGAGCAGTTCTCCTGTATGATTTTGATACCAATCCTGATCCACAACATCAACAGCAAGCCCAGTATGGTGTTCGCTATAGCCAGGCTCAGTAAAGGTCAGTTTCGTGATCCGAATTGCTTCTTCTTTTGTATGACCTTGACTCATCAGGGTGTTGACATTGGCATTGAATATCTCCTCTTGATACGCGACTGAACGGTAGGCAGAGACCATCACCAAAGGATGTCCTGCAGCTTTTGCGGCATCTGCCAGCTTTTCATAAGCTGAAACGATGCGTTGATCGACGAGATAGCCATTCGACAATTTCCCTAAATCTTTTTGGGCAATTTCGCTTTTGATTTTATTGTTTGGGCCTACCAAAACCAATGACCAATCATCCAATGAGACAGTTGGAAAATCCTCTTCGTTCACTTCATCACTAGCACTTGCTTGTTCTTGTGACTCTTGCGTGTTCCCATTTGGCTCTTTTTCATTTGTTTCTGTTGTTTCACTCGTTGTTGCTTGATCTGTTGAACGAGCGATACTTGCACTCTTTGTTGGGGTGACTGCGGTCACTCGGTTCACTTGAATGGTTAAAAGAACCAGAAACAAGAAGCCCGCCGCCGCAGCCATTCCATAATACTTTTTCAAAAAATATCCTACCTTTAGTTGTAAGTTTCTTCCAGATTTTCTTTGACCCACTCCAACAGTTCGATTTTTTCATTGCGAATTTGCTGCTGAACAAAAGCGGGCAATCGGAAGTTTAGTATATCATCATAACCCCACTCATCATACGTAATACTGACTCTCAAATCAAGGTATTGGGCTGTTTCTTCAGATTCTGTTAACAATTCGACTTTCGCTAAATCGCTTGCTAACCACGTTCTGGCGATTTGAGTCTTCATTTTTTTGAACTCGACGACCGCTTGATTGCGTTTTTCTGGATAAATGACGGTTTGCCGAATGATTTTTTGGATCAACATCCATTCATAATCTGAAAACAGCAGCTTCACTTTCTGATTTTCAGCAGGTGACAGACTCATTGTGCCATTTTTCCATGCCTCCCATTGCTCCTCGGTGATGCCTAATTGTGTTTCATAAAACTGTTTTTCTGATGCGTATTGCTCGATGATGGTATTTAAAATAATTGCAATTGATACATTATGCATATGTTATCCCTCCTCTTCTATATTTTACTGAAAGTCAGCCGTAATGGAAACTTTTTGCGATTGTTTTTGATTATTTTAAAGAATTGATTTCTTTTGTTATACTAAATACGAAGGAGATGATCAATGATGAAAAAATACCGTTGGGGAATGATTGGCCTCGGAGATATCGCAACGCAATTTGCTGCTGGCTTTTCTAATGAAGCAAGTGAACTATATGGGGTCAGTGCCCGGAGTTTCCCTAAAATCCAAGCATTTGCTGAGAAACACTCTATTCCCCATGCTTATGAAAGCACAGATGCCATGTTAGAAGATCCGCAAATCGATATTGTTTATATTGCAGTACCTAATGATCTTCATCATGAATTTATTATGAAAGCTCTGATGGCAGGAAAACATGTCCTCTGCGAAAAAGCCATCACTACCAGTGCCGATGAGCTAGCGGAAGAACTAGCCTTAGCCAAAGAAAAAAACCTAATCTTAGAAGAAGCAATGACGATTTTCAATATGCCGGTTTATGCTCGGTTGAAAGAAGAGATCGATGCCGGACGCTTAGGAAAATTAAAAATGATCCAAGCACCATTTGGCAGCTACAAAGATCCAGACCCAAGCAATCGTTTCTTCAATCCAGATTTAGGCGGCGGTGCTTTATTGGATATCGGTACGTATGCTGTTTCATTTGCCCGCTTTTTCATGACGGATACACCAGAAGTGACGTTTAGCAGCATGAAGCCCTTCTCTACAGGTGTGGATGAACAATCAGTCACGATCCTACAAAATCCAGCCGATGAAATGGCTAGTGTCACGCTGACTTTTCAAGCGAAAATGCCTAAAACCGGTATCGTCGCTTTCGAAGAAGGATACATTACCGTAGATGAATACCCTCGTGCGGACAAAGCCGTGATCCATTTCCGAGATGGAACAAATGAAGTGATTGAAGCTGGCGACAGCAGTCAAGCCCTTAATTATGAAATTGCCAATATGATCAAAGCCATCGATGGCGAGATCGAGGGATCGATCCATTTGACCACCGATGTCATTGACGTTCTTGATCAAATGCAAGCTTTTTGGGAACAGCAGTAAAATGAAAAAGACTCCTTTTTGGGAGTCTTTTTTAGCGTGCCATTGTTTGCATTTGATCAGAAAAGTCGGCTTTGATTTCAATAAAACTTTTAAAGGTTTGCAGAAACTGAAACAGCTGAGCGCGATTTTCAAACTCTGCTCTTGTTTGGGGCAATGGCTTTTGTCGATAATCTTCATAAAGCGCAGCAATTTTTGCCAAGATCTCTTTCCCATCGTTATTTTCGTGAAAGGACTCGGCAGTAAAGGATAGCAACTCTTGAAACGCATTTGTATAGGCTTCTTCTACCCAAAACAACTGCAATAAGTCAACCATTTCTAAGAGTAAGCGTGCCTGACTTTGGCGCATGGTAAAGTACTCTTCATAATAGGAGGCTTCTCCTCGCCATTGATTTTCACTATGCACCATTGCTTGTTGTTTGCCTTGCTTGATATCCCCCAAAAGCGTTTGGCAAACCTGGGGAAGCGTCGCCTTTTCTTTTTCAGTCAACGCAATCGACATGTCTTTTAAAAGACTTTTAAACGTTTCTTCCACTAATTGCTGTCTTTCTTTCAATGCTCGTTCGCCATCTGGCATATATAAATTGAACAAAAGTGCAAAGCCAATGCCAATACTCATCAATAAAAAAGCATTCCCAATCAGTGGCCAAGCAAACGAACGTTCCATCATATAATGGGTCACCAAGACAGAATTGACGACGATCCCATCGGTCAAATTGAAATAGACAGCGGTTGGGATAAAGAGAAAGAGAAAAAGAACAAATCCTATCGGCCCAAAGCCTAATAAATGGAAGCTGACAAAAGCTAAGAGCGTTGCGATCGCCAAAGAGATCAAACGCCCGATTCCCGTAAAAAGTGACGTTTTCTTTGTATTGCCGACGCTTAAAATGGCGATGATCCCTGCGGCTGGCGCATACAAAAGACCGATCTGTTGTGCCAGAAACATTGATAAACCAGCAGCAATCGCCGTTTTCACGGTCCTCATTCCGATTTTCATTTTTGTCACCTCCTGTGAAAAGTATACTAAATTGTGAGGAATAAGACTAGAATTTCTCAACTGCTTTGGGTATGATTAAGTAAAGGGGGCATTTGACCATGAAACTGGGGCGTTTTCGCTTAGGTATGCGAACGATAAAAACAGCCATCGCTGTCATGCTTTGTATTCTGCTCTTTCATTTTCTTGATCGTGGCCAACCATTGATTGCTGCCTTGTCGGCTGTCTTTTCTTTGCGACAAGATCTGACCACAACGATCTCTTTTGGTAAGTCACGGGTATTAGGAAATACGATCGGTGGTGGTACAGCCATTTTTTACTTTTTGACGAAGCAATATTTTCAAAATGACTTTCTGATCGAATTGTTTGTCTTGCCAGCGCTAGTCATTTTTGTCATCGTTTTTTCAGATGGCATCAATAACAATTCTGGCATTATCTCTGCTATTGCGACGATGCTTTTGATCACTTCCAGTGTCCCTCAAGGGGAATCGATCATCTTCGCCTTAGACCGTGTATTGGACACCTTTATCGGCACGTTAGTTGCCCTATCGATCAATTTCGTCATTCGACCACCTGAGGAAGAGAAAAAGGATGAGATCCAAGAAGATCTGGTGGTGCTGAGGCAAAAAGAGCTTGAACTAAAAGCCATGCTAGAAGAAGTCCAAGGCGAGATTTCCGAACAAGAAAAACAAGAAAAATAAAAACAGCCTTTTTCCAGAATCATTCTGAGAAAAGGCTGTTTTTGTTACTCATTGGCTTTCAGCGCATCAATCATATTGACATGTTTCAGTTTGAAATACATTGCGATCCCTACCACGCTTGAAAATAAGCAGGTCAATCCAGCGGCATACACATAGCTCATTGGTTCGACTGTCGGTGAAAACATGGCGATATCGACTTCGATGGTCTGTAAGACAAATTGATGCTGAAGCACCCCTAATAATAAACCAAATGCAATGCCGAAGATCGTCAGAAAGATATTTTCACGAAAGACGTACATGGTCACTTCTCGATCATAAAAGCCCAATACTTTGATGGTCGACAACTCGCGAATGCGTTCCGCTATATTGATGTTGTTCAAGTTGTACAACACGATAAAGGCTAATGCCCCCGCAGACGAGATCAAGATCCAGATGACGATGTTCAAGGTTGCTGTCGTGTCATCTAAGGCATCCGCTGAAGCTGAGAGGAAGGAAACATTGATGACATTGTCTTGTGCCATCAAATCAGCCGCGATCGCTTCTTCCTCCGATTTCGTCAAACGCTGACTGAATTTCAATAACTCACTGTTGTAAGAAGGGGCGGCCTGAAAGATCTTTTGATACGCATCTGGGGTCAAATAAGCAAAATGCCCTGTGTAGTTTTCTGCGATTGCAGCCACATTCAGTTCAAATGCTTCGCCGCTTTCATTCGTCAACGTTATCGTATCACCCACCGATAATCCAAACAACTTAGCAAGCTTTTCATTGATGATGGCGCCCTCTCCTTCTAGCTCGTAAGCTTCTCCTGAAACCCGATCATTCAAGTGGACAAATCTCGATAAAGCCGCAGGATCTTCTGGCACGGTGACGGTTACTTCTTGCTGCGTGACCCCCGATTGAGCCAACGTCAGACTTTCCGTATGCAAGAATAACCCTGCTTCAAAGCCTTCAATATCTTCTGCGGCGGCTTTTGTTTCACTCATTGCTTCCGAATCCTCATCATCAAAGGTGATCACCGCCTGATACTGCCAGATTTTCTCAAACTGTAAAGGAATGATATTGCTGATGGAATCTCTTAGACCAAATCCAGTCAAGATCATGGAGGTACATCCCGCGATCCCTAAGATGGTCATGAGCATTCTGGACTTGTAGCGAAACAGGTTTCGCATTGTAACTTTTTGAATAAAACTTAAGTGCCGCCATATAACGGTGATTCTTTCTAAGAGAATTCGTTTTCCTGTTTTGGGTGCCTTTGGTCGTAACAATGAAGCCGATGACTGTCTTAAATCAAAACGTAAAACCAGCAGCGCGATACCGATGGTGCAAAGCAAGCTGACTCCCACAGCAATCAATGAAAGCCGCAAATACCATGGGGTGTCATACTCCGTGAGATTGTAAAGCGGTCCATAAGCTTGAATGATGATTGCTGGAAAAAAGGAAAAGCCGACTGCTAGACCCAATACAGCACCTGTGATGCCTGCTGCAGAGGAATAAAGCAAAAATTTCTGTCCAATCTCCCAGTTACGATAGCCTAATGCTTTCAATGTACCGATCTCACTACGTTTTTCATCGATCATCCGCGTCATGGTGGTTAGACTGACTAACGCTGCAATCAAAAAGAAGATAACTGGGAAAATCGTCGCTAACGAAGAAACTCGTTCCGCATTGTCTTGGTACTCTGAATAACCAGGATTCGCATTGCGGTTTGAGACACGATAAACTGCCGGTTTTAGCTCCAATAATTCCTGCTCTTTTTCAGCAACTTCTTTTTTGGCATCTTCAAGTTTTTCGCGTTCTTTTGGTGCTCTTTCTTTAAATTCGTCAAGCTTTTCTTGAAGGGTTGCTTCGTTTTCTCGATATTCTTGCCAACCAGCAGCTAATAAAGACTGACCCTTGGCTTTTTCAGAAGCTAAGGTCTCACGAGCGTCGCTCAGCTGCGTCTCTCCTTGGGTGATCTGGGTCTGCGCTTGTGCCAATTCTTGGCGCCCAGCTCTGATTTGGCTCCAGCCAGCATTGACTTGCTGTTGTGCCTGCTGAAGTTGCGCTTCTTGGTCATTGATCGCAGCCATTTGCCCAACTAATTGCGCACGTTGTTGCTCGCCTTCGGCAATGAGTGGACGCAATGTATCTTCAGCTGCCGTCAGCATAGTAGCAATCATCGTTTCATCGATTTCCTCCAGATCAGGAATCGGACCAAGCACATCTGTCGGCAGGTTCAACTGTGCCAGAGCCGCGGTTACTTGTGCATAGACGGTAGGCAGTTGGGCCATTTGCTCCTCTGCAGAAAGTTGACCCACACTTCTGATTTGATCCATGCCTTGGTATGCCAGCGCCAGTTGCTCCTCTACCTGCTGGATGCCCCTTTGTAGTTCAGGTCTTTGTGCCAAAACGGGTGCCAACTGAGCTTGGGCTGACTGTACTTGGGCTTCTTGCTGAATCAATGCTTGTTCATTTTGATCTAGCAGGCGTTGATTTTCGATCAATGCCTGTTTCCCCTCAGCTAATTTTTGCGCTTCTCCATTCAATTGCTCTTGGGCAGTTTGAATCTCTGTCTGAAAAGCTGCTTCTTGTTCCGTCAACTCCTGATGCGCCTGCGCCAATTTCTCTGTTGCGTCGTCAAGTTCCGCTTGCGCTTGCTGCAATGCTTCTTCGCCATCACGGATCTGTTCTTTGGCCTCATCAATGGCTGGTTGCGCTTCATCGATCAACTCTTGCCGCCGTCCTTGTGCCCGCGGAGCCAACCGTTCTTCTACTTCATCACTTACTTGATCCCTTTTTGTCTGATATGCTTCAGAATAGCTAGCCACTTGCGATAGCTCATCAAAACGAACTAACAATCTAGCATACGCAGTTTCTTTAAAATCTTCTTCTGGAATTACTGCAAAGTAATCGACCGTTCCATTCCCAACGGTACTATTGCCTCGATGAAAATTCTCAATAAATTCGGGACTATTGACAAAGCCAACGATCGTGTAAGTGTGCGTTTCTAGCTGGTTTTCACCGCTTTCTGGCAGTTCAAAAGTTTCATCTAGTGCAAACCCACCGCTGCTTTGTGCCGCTTGATCCAAAGCAATTTCCCCTGACTTTTGCGGCAATCGACCAGAAGTCACCTGATATTGATTGACTTGCCGCTCCTTCGAAAGGGAAAAGACACGGATCACGGCACGGTGATTTTCGGCATTGATATCGGCGATCTGCTCTGCTTCAACAGACGTGACACCAGGCATTTCTTCAATGATTTCCCGATCGGCAGTCGACAACCCTAAAGTTGACGCAATCGTAAAGTCCGCTAATTTCTGGCGAGCAAAATAATCTTCAGCTGCTTGTTCCATATTCGGACCAGTTGCACTGATCCCCACAAAAAAAGCGACCCCTAAAAAGATAATGCCTAATATGGACAAAAACCGCCCGGGTGCTTGCCTGATTTCACGTAAACTGGAACGTAATAATGTTTTTTTCATAGGCATTTACCAAGAAATAGAGGCAATTGGAATCGGATGAGTATTTTTTTCCATCTTGCGGACCTTTGCATCATTGATATGGATCACACGATCAGCCATGGGAGCCAATGCGCTGTTATGTGTAATGATCAAAACGGTCGTCCCAGTCTCGCGAGCCGTTTTTTCTAGAATTGCTAGAATCTGTTTCCCCGTTTCATAGTCAAGTGCCCCCGTTGGTTCATCACAAAGCAACAATTTGGGCTTCTTCGCTATAGCACGAGCGATCGTGACTCGCTGCTGCTCACCACCAGACAATTGCGCTGGAAAGTGATCCAAGCGATCACCAAGCCCAACTTGGGTCAAGATCTCAGCTGCATCAAGTGCCTCTGGCACGATTTGTGCTGAGAGTTCAACGTTTTCTCTGGCTGTCAAATTAGGGACCAAATTATAAAACTGAAAGACAAAACCGACATCTTTGCGGCGATAGGTCGTCAATTGTTTGGCATCAAAGCCAGCAATATCTGTTCCATCAACGATCACTTTGCCACTATCACATTGATCCATTCCGCCTAATATGTTCAAAACGGTGGACTTACCAGCGCCACTGGGACCAAGGATCAGTGCGATCTCTCCTTTTTCTACGGAAAACGAAACACCATCATTAGCAGCAATAACCGTGTCGCCCATTGTGTATTTCTTCACTTCTTTCACAACTTCGATATAACTCATTATGTTCCTCCAAGAATTCCAGCGCCGCATGCGCTTTCTCGCTTAATAGTGTATCATACTTATTCCTGCGAAAGAAACAGCAAAAAAGCAGCTCATTTTATCAAATTAAAAATCTGAGACAAAATGATGCTCATTCTGTCCCAGAATCGATTTTACACTTCCATCTCATTTGATTGACAAAGAACAAAAACCAATCATTGTGCTTGGTCGGCAATTCTTCGCTGGGTTTCTTCCCAAAGTTTTTGCGCTTGCTGCCGCTCATCAAGGATCTCCGTCGGCACTGCCTGACGATCGACAAAGTAGCGCCCGCTAATGCCAGCCACCTCGGGGCTTAGTGCCAAATATATCGCTGTATCAGACCCTTCCTCAGGTGTTTTGAAAAAAGGCGTGAGCATTTTGTAGACAGATTGACCAAATCCTGTCTGTCGGCTGACCCCTAAGCTCGTCGCCACAGCTCCTGGATGCAAGGCATTGGCAGTAACGGTCGTATTGCGCAGTTGAAACGCAAGCGCATCTGTAAATAAAATCAGGGCTTTTTTTGAGCGGCCATACTCCCGCCAAGGCAAAAAATTCGCCACATCGAAAAAGCGCTGATCCTTTTTCTTTACAAATTTGTAAGCACCAGAAGCAACATTAACGATCCTACCAGCATCCGCACGTTTTATTAGCGGCAATAACTGACGGGTCAGTTCAAAATGCCCCACGTAGTTTACGCCCAGCATTTGTTCAAATCCATCGGCTGTTCGCTCTTTTTTTAAATTGACGATGCCCGCATTATTGATCAGTACATCCAATTTCTCAAAGCGGGCGTTGATTTCAGCGGCTGACTTGCGTACGCTAGCCAACAACCCCAAATCACCGATCACTAGATCGATGCTTGGATTGCCTGTCTCTTCCTTCAAACGTTGCTGTGCTGCCTGTCCTCGTTCGGCAGAACGGCAATACAAAATCACATGCATCCCCAATTCTGCCAATTGTTTGGCTGTTGCAAAGCCCATGCCAGCGTTGGCACCCGTAACTAAAATCGTCTTCAATTTGCCACCTTCCCCTTCTAAGAATACCGTTTTCTTTCATCATAACTGAAAATAAAAAAATCTGCTCAAAAAACAGATCAAGAGAAGCTCTCTTCTTGTTTCTTGAAGCAGATTGTTTCATTTTATGCTTGGTAACGGCAAACACCATCTAAATACGTGGCTGCTAAATTCATTTCTTGATCCAAAACAATGAAGTCAGCTGGACGACCTTGTTTGATCATACCGCAAGCGTGGTCGATCTTGCAGCTGATCGCTGGGATCAAGCTGGCCATCATGACCGCTTCTTGAGGAGTAGCAATTCCCCAGTCTACAACATTTTTCACGGCTTCTTTTAGTTTTAAGATGCTGCCAGCAAGATTGCCTGTTTCCATTCGAGCCGTGCCATCTTTTACCACTACTGGAAATTCACCTAAAATGTAATCACCGTCTGGCATACCGCCAGCCATCATACAGTCGGTGATCAAGGCCACATGGTCATGACCAGCTTTTTCCATCAAGATCTCAGCTGCTTGAGGATGCACATGGTGGCCATCACAAATCAACTCAGAAAAAACTTCTTTTAATGAAAGTAAGGCACCGACCATTCCAGGTTCACGATGGTTTAATCCGCGCATTCCGTTGAAGGCATGAACAAAGACGCTGGCACCAGCTTCTACTGCTGTTTGCGCTTCTTGTAACGTTCCGTTACTATGCCCTAGTGCAACCACTACGCCTTCTTCCGTCACTTGCGAAACAAACTCACTCACACCTTCGCGCTCAGGAGCCAAGGCGATTTTCTTAATAATTCCACCAGAAGCTTCTTGCCATTCATGGAAGGTATCAATATCAGGATCACCAAAGTAGATTGGATTTTGCGCTCCTTTATGTTCTTCAGTAAAGAACGGACCTTCAAAGTAGATGCCTTGGATCTTCGCTCCTGTAACTTCGTCTTTGACTTTCCCAACGGTTTCAGCAACATCCCGCAATCGTTCTTTGCTAGATGTTAAGGTTGTCGGTAAGAACGATGTCACACCACAAGACAAAAGACCTTCTGACATGGCTTTGATGCCTTCTGCATCGTTATCCATCACATCATGGTTCATAAACCCGTGGATATGAGTATCCACAAGACCCGGTGCTACCCATTTGCCTGAATAATCTTCTACGTCTGCACCAGCAGGGACTTCATCGACGATCGCGCCGAATTTTCCCTCTTTGACCTCCAAGTAACCAGGGCCATGAACCGCTGATTTCAGAAAGAATTTGTCTGCGTAAATATATTTATTCATCTTGATCGCTCCTCTATTTCTTTTCTTCCTTAAAAGTACTCTTATTTGCAGCAGAAGTCAAGAAAGGTCTACACCACTTTGTCAGATTGACGAATATCCATGACGGCACGATACAGTTGAAAACTTTTTTCTGCCGCTTTTTCTTCTTTTAGCCTTTGGAGCAATTGTCCTTTTAGTTCAAACAATTCTTCTAGAAAATACAAGCTATTTTTCTCTCTCGCTAGAGCAATGCCTTCGTTGGTTACTTTTAGCGCGCGACAGTCTTCTTGTTGCTCCTTTAAAAAGACCGCATAGTTGTAATAAATTTTGGTCAGCGCTGTGGACAGTCGCTCCGGCGGCAAGGCATGCATGGCATCGTAGGCTTTTTCTAAATAAAAACGCGCCTCACCCAGTTGCAGCAAGTCACTGTAGACACGACCCATGCAGCTCAGGATACGAATTTCCATCACCGAAACGTTGGTCTTATCCTGTTGATAGGAATAGGCCAATCCTTTTTTCAGCGCCTCAAGGGCGGCATCATAGTTTTGATCGAGGAAATAATCACAGCTACCTAGATAGTAGTAATACATTTGCATATCTGAATCCAGATACAAATAATCCTTGATCGCCTTGTCTTCCATTTTTTCCCGCATTTCTTGAAATTGTTTATGGACAAAATGTGATTCGATTTCGGCAAAGATTTGATTGGTTTTGTTGATCTCTTCCGAATGAAGCATCATTACTTGATCTAAGGTGACGCCTAAGCGTTGGCAGATTTGGTACATCACCCAGACATTGGGCAGCTCTTCGTTGTTTTCGATACGACTTAACACACTTTGCGAACAAATATCTTCCGCTAACATCTTCTGGGTCATCTTTCGTTTCAACCGAATTGAACGGATATTTTGACCAAAAGATTCATCTCTTTTTTTCATAATCGTCCTCCAGGGGGAATTCTAAAAAAATCGAACGTTTCTTGTCAAAAATGCGAATTCGCATTTTTAATTTTCTTTATTTTAGCACATAATGACAAAAAGGAAAGCAATTTCAAGAATGTCTTGTTATTTTTCCACAATTTCAAATGAGGTGTTAAGATGACGATCGACAGTACGATCTTTTTTACATGGGAAGGCAAAAAATACCAAGGGATCATCGAACGGGAATATGAAAATTCGGTCCTCGTTCAAGTGACCGATCCTAGTGCTGAAATGCTGGATAAGTTTACCAATCGGATGATTGTCAGCAAAAAAATTTGTCAACCAGTTACCGAATAAAAACATAAGCACCGCTCCCTCACGATCGCTGAAGGAGCGGTGCTTTTTCATGTACTTACTTCTGGCGATACGCTGCCAAGAATTCTGTCATTTTTTCAGCAGTCGTTTTTAAATCTTCCATATTAGGAAGGTAGACGATACGGAAATGATCGGGCTGTTGCCAATTGAACCCACCGCCGTGCACCAACAAGATATGGTGTTCATGTAAAAAGTCGAGAACAAATTGTTCATCATTGGTAATGTTAAAGCGCTGAATATCAATTTTAGGAAAAATATAAAAGGCTGCTTTCGGTTTCACTGCTGACAATCCAGGAATATCATTGATCGCCTTGTAGATAAACTCTCTTTGTTCATAGATTCGACCACCTGGCAGCAGCAGCTCATCGGAGCTTTGATAGCCGCCTAATGCAGTCTGGACGATTTGTTGCGATAAAACATTGGAACACAGCCGCATCGATGACAACATATTCAAGCCTTCGATATAGTCTTTGACATTGGACTTATCCCCGCTGAGAACCATCCAGCCAACGCGGAAGCCTGCCACTCGGTGAGACTTAGACAAACCGCCTAGCGTCACAACGAAGCGATCTGGTGCTAGTGTAGCAATCGGTACATGGACATAATCATCCATGACTAAACGGTCATAGATCTCATCGGAGAAAATGATCAAGTCATGCTCACGAGCAACCTCGACGATTTGTTGCAAAACTTCTTTCGGATAAACGGCGCCGGTGGGATTATTTGGATTAATAATGACGATGGCCTTCGTCTTGCTGGTTACTTTGGCTTTGATATCCTCGATATCAGGATTCCAATCTGCTTGTTCATCACAAATATAATGGACGGGTTTTCCGCCAGCTAATGAGATCGAAGCAGTCCACAAGGGATAGTCTGGCATCGGCACGAGCACTTCGTCCCCATTGTTACATAACCCTTGCATACACATCGTGATCAGCTCGGAAACACCATTACCTGTGTAAATATCATTGATGGTCACATCAGGAAATTTTTGTAATTGATAATATTGCTCGATCGCTTTACGGGCCGAGAAAATCCCTTTTGAATCAGAATAGCCTTCCGACTCTCGCACATTCATGATCAAATCTCTAACGATTTCATTTGGGGCTTCAAAACCAAAGGGCGCGGGATTCCCAGTATTTAATTTTAAGATACTGATGCCTTCTTCTTGCATCCGATCAGCTTCTTCTAAAACAGGGCCGCGTACATCATAACTGACCCCTTCAAGTTTTGACGACTTTGAAAATTTCTTCATATTCCATTTCTCCTTTAACCATAGGTCAACGTCAGGTTATTGGTTCTCGTCGTTGATCTCTTTTCAGATTGAACCTATTATAGCAAAAAAATTTTAACTGTGGCGAAAATTTTTCACCTCTGGGTCGAGAGCGCTTGCTCTGCGTTCATCCACTGAATTTGGTTCATTCAGGAATTTTCAGGAAAATACTTCAAGTACAATTCATTTAACGCCAAATGCCCCACCGAAAAATCAGTGATTCCTGCTGCGATAAAACGTTGCGGCAGCTGCGGATCGCTGATTTCTACTAGATAGATCCGCCCTTGCAGATCGATAGTCACTGTCGTTAACTCTGGAAAAGCCACCAAGAAATCCGCCGAGTCCGTCTTTACATACAACGGTTCATTGACCAACGACTTGCGGCCAAGGTATTCGTGAATGATCTTACCGTCTTTTAAAAACAAGACCCGATCCGCGTAAGAATCTAAATTCGTCAGAATATGCGAAGCGATCACGATCGCTTTCTTTTGCTCCCGCAAGGCTTTCAACACATTAGAGATCAATTCGACATTTGTCGGATCTAAGCCATTCATCACCTCATCCATCAGCATGTATGGCGTATCTGTCACGATCTGCATCGCAAAACACAGACGTTGCCGCATCCCCAGCGAATAGGTTCCCACTGGGCGTTTGATATAATCGCTCATTCGCAAACGAGCAATCGTTTCTTCCACCAAGCGTTCCTCTGAACGCCACATTCGCTGATACAGTTTCAGATGCTCGAGTCCGCTTAAATCATTGTACAAATCATTTTGGTCAGGAAAAAATGAAATTTGTTGATGCGCTGCCACTTCTGATTTTTTGGTCACATATACTTGACTGCCGTTTAAAAATACTGCGCCTTCATTCGGCTGGATGAAATTCATCGCCACATTCAGTAGTGTGGATTTCCCAGTGCCGTTAGGGGCGACTAACCCGACGATCTCCCCGGGAGAAAAAGCAACGGAAAGTTGATCCAATACTTTTCTCGTATACGTGACAGTCACATTTTTCAGTTCTAACATATCGTTCCTCCTATGCCAAATGAAATTTTTTGCGTTGGATCGTCAAAAAGAAACACAATTCGATCAGAAGCCAAACCCCGCCTAATAAAAGTAAGCCTTTTTCCATCGTAAATCCTGCAGAACCAAAGTAAAAGCGTGTCCAGCCTGAAAGGACTTGTCCCACATTTTGATACAGATAGACATACAGCGTTTTATCAAGGTAGGCACTAAACCAGCGCCGTTGGAAAAGAAAGGGCGAAAGCAAACAAAAACCAGCCACAAGCAGATTAATCAGCTCTGAGCGAAACAGGGCACTGAACAGCAAGATGCCGCGACAATAAAGAAACTGCAAGAAAAGCGTTGCAAGAAAACATTGACTTAAAAAAAGACCGATGGCTTGTGTTTCAAAAGCATTGAAATCTGTGATCGGGTAGCGGGCATCAAAGGACGATGATAAAATCGTGACTGGCAGTTCCAAGGAACCAAAGCCGAATTGAATACCAGAGCCAAACCAGATAAAGAACATGGTTCCTAGCGTTGCGATTGCAGAACCAACCATCAACGCTGCCGTTTTACTCCAAAGGATCTCTTCTGCCGATAATGGCAGTGAAAGAAACAGGGATTTATGTCTTCGTTCTTTTGGTAAACAATCGATCGCCAAAAATAAAGAAACAGCAATTAATAGAATCGGTAAATATTCAGTAAAGCTTCGCTGTAATGCTTGCACCCCCGTTTTTTGCTCCATGACTGCTTGAGAGAGTTTGCTATTAGGCAGCTGGCTAAAAGCCTCCATCAGTTTTGCGGTTGATGCATAGCCGAAGCGCCCGTCATACCCAGCATAGTAATTTCGAAACGTGTAATAATCAGGGGTATAAAATATATTTCGTTCATCGGTAAATTGCAAAGCGAGATGGTACCAAGTACTTGTGCTTTGTGCGTAAGCTTGCCAGTCTTTCTCGGCTAGCGCGTCGAGCCGTTGTTTTTCTGCTTCATTCCATGGGGTAAACATTTCGACTGCCATGAATGCCGACCAATGGTCAGAGGGATTGGCTGCTTGTTGATCAAGAAAATCTTGTCGCACGGTATAGCGTTGTTGCATTTCTGTTTTATCTACTCGTTCAATCGGGCGAAAGTCTCTTTGCCAAAAACTGTAAACGCCGCTGTAGATCAGCAACAAGCAAAAAAGGCCAATGGTTTTCTTGCTTTTTAACAGCTGGCGTAATTCAAAGAAAAAATAGTCTTTCATCCTTTGCCTCCTCTCAACAAGCGATTCTGTTTATCCGCAACAAGCATGATGCTTAAACAAAGGAAGATCCACACTAGCGTCAGCAGCCAACTGGCATAGACGCCCCAAGAAGTGCCAGAGCCCAAAGCAAAGGCACCCGAATAAAATTTATCCATAGCAGCTAGATGAACTGGTAATATAGGGATCTTTTGCAGCATCGGAATCAAGCCGAATCCATAAAAAAGCACCAGTAAAAAGAAAGAGACGTATCGATTGGCTGCGACCATGTTCATGACAAAACCTAAGCATTCGATCAAACCAATCAGCAAGGCAAAAGAAACCATACTAGATAAAACACTCTGCCAAAAAGGTAAGGCTACCCAATCCCCACTGAGATAGACGGCTACTGGATACTGCCAATCCCCGAACTCCCCCAGAAGGCTCATTGAAAGAAAGACGCCTAAGAAAAACACGAGCAAGATTCCTAAATTGGTGATCGTTTTGACAAAAACCTTACTGACCATCCGAATCGGGAAAATCTGTGGGTATGAGCGGATCAAGGAGAAGTGTTCTCTTTCTTCTAATAAATTGTCACTAGCAAAAAAAGCCCAGAAGAAGAACCCAAAATTCAGTAAAAACGTTATTGCCAAAGCGACAGCCGTCTGGGTATTAGCAGCCGTGAGAACCGGATCTTTTTCTTGCTCGGCTAAGGCTTGATAGACCGTTTGCTCTTGTTCGATCGACCACATCGGCGGTAAAAAGGCTTTGTCATCAACTGAAGACGCCCAAATCTGCTTTTTTAGCTCCGCCATTTGAATACTCGTTTGATTAAATCGTTCATATTCCTCCATAATCAAGTTGGACAGCTGCCGTGAGGTCAGAGTATTGTTATCAAGTAATAGCTGATATACCTCTTGCTCATCCGGTGAACCAGATTGATTGGCTTGGTAGCGATCAACAAGCCGTGAAGCCTCCGCTTTTTCTGCGGTAATGGTAGCGGGCAAGTTGACAGGTTCCATTAGTTTCAAATAAATGGAAAAACAACAGCCTAAACTAAAGGCTCCAATGAGTAGGAAGATGAATGTTTTCTGCTTAACAGCTTTTGCCAGTTGGTTTTTAAAATAGTTCATTTGCTCTCCTCTCAAAAAAAATTATTCATTCTTTTAGCATACCTTTTATGGAAAAAAATGCAATCTAAAGTCTGAAAATTCTTTCAAATAGCTTTTGGAAAAGTTATTGACAAACCTGCTGAAAATCAGGTAAGATATTTTCTAGACGCGGCGTGACAGAACTACCTTAGCCTGCGTTTCCTTCTATAGTATTTGCGGAAATGACGGAATGGCAGACGTGCAAGATTGAGGGTCTTGTGAGCAATCGCTCGTGTGGGTTCAAATCCCATTTTCCGCATCCTTACAGCTTCCCCATTGCGGGAAGCTGTTTTTTGTTTGCACAAAAGATCCCCCCTGGCGATCCTTCAATGAATTCCCTCGATCGCTTTGCTCTTGAGTACCTACTCCTCAAAAGTTGAGAGTAACCTTCCTTTCCCAAAAGATAAAAAATCCAATAAAAATCCATTTATCATTGCATTAAGTGATATTTTTCATATAAAATGAATAATATAACGGCTATTCATAAAATTTAGTTCGATATTCCGTTTTTTCTTATTAGCGTATCAGAAACAATTGCTTGAATGAACTTGTGATGGAAATCTTTTCAACATTTTTTCCATTCACCTGCCCTCCTCCTTCCCCCAGATGAACCAACCTCTGCCGACCGTTTTCTCAGTTACTTTCGATAGAAAGAAGGAGTCTAATGAAAAAAAGAATACTGATCACCCTATTGTCATTCGTTATTTTGCTTATCGGCTGCACGAAGGCAGATGAAGAACTGTCAGAGACCGTTGCGCTTGGCATCGACGCACGACTGGAATATACAAACCAGTCTGGAACGGGTTGGGCCTATTATCAACCAGCGACCTTAGAATTGCTGATTGCCGGCAGCCAAGCCGAACTGGCTATTTTGGAAGAACTTGATTCTTCCGACGAAGACCTTCAGCAATTGATCAGCCACACGATTGATTTGATGGCAACCGCTGAACGAGCGTTAGTGGAGCGTCGGATCGATGTCCCTGCTTGGTTTGCTGCCCGCATTGGTTATAGCCAAGCTCTGGCTGCGATTCATGAACGGAGCCCTATCATTCTCAGTAATCAAGACAACCTCAACAGTCTACTAGAGGTAGCAAACGAAACGATTCCTGAAGCCGACCCGCGGGAAAAGCTGGGGCTTTTGGCAGACGATATCGAGCAGCTTCAGCAGCTCACAGAAGATGCGCTTACTCTTCATCGCACAATCGAACTTGACGATGGACTCACTGCCACCGTTTACCACACAAGCGAAACGAATGTTGACGTCTTCGTTTTTGCGATGCCCGATGAGGAGTACGCATCTGGGTTTACTGTTCTGAATCGGGAAACTGCCGACGAGCAAAAAGCTGCTTTCTATGAAACGATTTTACGAGCGCTCGCCGTAAATATTCCTCGTGAATCAATGATGTTTATGAATCGATTCGATCAATCTTCTGATGAACATCAGCTGGCGGTGATGACCTATGGCTTTGATCATGACATTGATCAAGACATGGTCACTACCGTGTATCAACAGCTTCAAGAAGCAAACGCCAAACAAGAAGCAGCTACGGCTTTGCAGCAAGAGCAAAACAATGACGAACAAACTCAGACCGAGAATGAAGGATCTTCAGAACAAAGACGAGCGATCGCTCGTGCCGAATCCTTTACGAACCTCATGGCTTTCTCACGTGCACGATTGATACAACAATTAGAATTTGAAGGGTTTACCCATAATGATGCACAATGGGCAGTTGATCAGCTCACGATTGATTGGAACGAGCAGGCGTTGAAGAAAGCAAATAGTTATCATTCCTTGATGAGTCTTCCTCCTGACAACATTCGCCGGTTATTGACTTTTGAAGACTTTTCAGAAGAACAAATCGACTACGCGATGACAAACATAGGTAACTAAAAGCTAGCGAAGAAAAGGGCATCGCGATGCCCATATGCTGTTGTAGTGACCTCAAAAAGTTAGGTTTTTTGGTCTAACTTTGGGGGCTCAGTTGATGTCCCTTGTATTGTGGCTATGTTTATACCCAAGAAAGAGCTCGATCTAATGCGTTCATTCGTACAAAATGGCGAGGTTTACTAGAGTCTCACGAGGAGGAGAAAAATGAAAAAACAAGTTTTGTTGCCTTTATTACTAATACTGTCCCTGCTTTCAGGATGTGGGACGATAAATTCAGCAAGTCCTGAGGAACTTTCTGAGCGCATCGGTGCAGCTTTAGATGCTGGTTGGGAACATACCTATCATGCAGAAAATCTTACTTATGATTTAAGTATTGAAAATCTCGAACTGATGATTCGAGGCAAAGAAGCAGAATTGGCCTTTTTAGACCAGGTCAATAGCAACTCAAAACACAAGGCGGCATTCATTGAAAACACGGAAACAATGATCGCACTCGCTCAAGAAGCGATCGAAGCTCGCTATCTGGATATGCCCAGTTGGGTTGCCGCTCGCAATGGCCGTATCGAAGCCTTACTTGCCATCCATGAGGAAAGCCCGATCATCGTCAGTAGACGAGCAAAATTGCAAGAATTATTCAACGAATACGAAGAGGATTTGGCACTAGTGACTGCTGGAGCAAACAATCCACTTGCCGATGAAGAAGAAATCAATGAAGATACACGAGAAAAGCTTGGTTTGACACCTGATACACTTGAACACTTACACCAACAAAGCGATGACCAAGAAATCGAGTGGCAGAGTGCGATTGATTTGGCGAACGGTGTGACCATGAATGTCTTTTCAACAAAATATGAGCCAGTGAGGATTCTCACATTTACGAATGCTGGTGAGACCTACCCTTCCGCAATCACTTTGTTTAATGGACAAACGACGGAAATCGTTCCCGAGATAATGACTCCTTACGAAGCCGTTTCCGCTTATTTTTACGAAATTGCCGATGCTGTTTATGAAACGATTCCATACGGTTATCGATTTCTGGTTGAATCACTATGGCTTGAACTGGAAAACGATAATCGTTTTCAATTCAGAACCTACGTGTTTGATAACGAAGTGACCGAGGAAACGATCTTAGCAGGGTTTCATCTCGCCCCGACTGTAGCAGCACGCTATGAGCGCGAAAACAATGCGACAGAACGAGAACTTGAAGCCTTTTTCCTCGTTAGAGCGCAAGGAAATCGTCGCTTTTATTCAAAACAAGAGATGGCAGAACTGTTAGAAACAGAAGGGTTTACTGCGGAGGAAACACAATGGGCACTAGAAACCCTAGATGTAGATTGGTATCGCCATGCTTTAGGACGCGCCAATCAATCCCGTCGGGTGTTAGGGATCCGTCAAAGAAATATGGCTGCTCATCTTGAAGGGAACGGCTTCTCACCTGATGAGATCGAATTTGCGATTGAAAACATGGAAAATTAATATGTAGGGGACGAGACCCCAATTCCCCATTTTGTCTTAGCTTAAACAAAAAACCGACCAATCTTCCTGTTTAAGATTGGTCGGTTTCTTTATTTTTTGGTTTTGATTGGTACCATGGCTTTGCGCCGATGCTGCTTCATTATTGCTTGAAGACCATAGACACCAACTCCGATAATTCCTGCAAAAGCCGAAAAAGCAATAAAAATCACAGGAGACGCCCCGCTTTCTATTAATTGTTTCCCTTGGACAAAGAAAAATAAGCCCATGCTGATCAATAATGCTAGAAATAGTGATTGTCCCGCCCCGTTTTTTTCATGCTTGCTCTCCTTTTACTTGATTATAGGTTATTCTCTCATTTCATGAATGAAAAAACCTCCATCTTAAGGCTGATTCTTTCTTTCGATGATCAGATTGATCCCATTCGGATCAGTCAAATGCAAGCGGCTGTCTGTTTCTAACTCATACGAAACGCCTCTTGCCTTGAGATGACTTCGTAACGTAGAAAAAGCCAAAGCTGGCAAAACGATCGTAAAGTACGCTAAACCTAGATCCTGTTCTTCCATAGCTGGAACATTTCTTCCCATCCAAATATTCGATCCGATATGGTGATGATACGAACCAGCAGCAAAAAACTTTGCTTGGCTACCAAAATCTGAGGTCAAACGCATGCCTAAAACTTCTGTGTAGAATTCTTCTGTTTTTGCCAAGTCCGCCACTTTCAAATGGACATGCCCCACCGTGGTGCCAACTGGAAAGGTCGTTTGAGATCGGTCAGCGGCTCCCAGCACGCCTTGCGCGTCCATTTCGATAGTAACGCCTACGATCTCACCATCTGCTCGAATATCCCATTCACTCTTCGGTTTGTCACGATACACTTCGATCCCATTTCCTTCTGGGTCGGTCAGGTATAACGCTTCACTATATCCATGATCGCTGGCACCATCGAGGGGAGCTTTGGCTTCCAAATAATGAATCAGCATATTTCCTAGGTCTTTACGGCTAGGCAAAAGAAACGCCGTATGGAAAAGGCCTGTTTTCCGTGTCAAAGGCAACGGATCACTCACCTTCTCTAGAACTAAAAGCGCTTGCGCTCCCACGCCTAATCGCGCGTGATCTACACTTTGTTCCAATAAAGTCAGGCCGATCACGTCCGAATAAAACTGGCTCATTTTTTCTATGTTTGCTACTTTTAAAACGACTTTGCCAATTGCGGCTGTTGCATCGATTTGATAGGTGGATTGAATCATTGTCATCGCTATTTCCTCTTTTCTAAACAGTTAAATTCACTTGTACCTTTAAGTATAACACTAACTTTTAGTAAGTAAATAAATCTGCTTGCTGAGGAAAGGATTCCGTGATATCCCGTGATTCCTTGAAATAAAGCATTTCCGCATCAGTCACAATCAAAGACATCTGCCTCACTTTTTCAATGCTTCAATCAGTGAAATGGCTGGCTGCATCGCTTCTTCGGTCGTCCCTTCTAACACAACATAACAATAAGGCTTGTATTCAGCGGTGATGGCCAATAGTTGTTGATAATCAATCATTCCTTCTCCCAATGGGACTACCTTGATTTTCCCATCGATTACTTGATAGTCTTTCAAGTGCAAGCAAACGATGGCATCGCCAAAGCGAGAAAAAGCTTCCCTTGTCAAAGCGACTTGCTCTTGATAGTTCTTCGCAGTAATCAGATTGGTTGGATCAAAGATGATCCCTAAATAGTCAGAGGGTACCCGTTCCAGCAATTCTTCGATTCGGTCGATCGATGATAGTGGATGATTCAAGCCTGCTTCAATTCCTAACATCACTTGATGTCTCTTAGCCACTTGGACCAAACGCTTGATCACCTGAACCAAATCATCGAAAACGACGTCACTAAAATTTTCCTCGGTATACCCCATATTTGGCAAAACCGAACCAGTTTCACTTGCGACCATAGCTGCATCAAAATATTTGGCATGTGCGAGATAGGTCTCGAATCTGGATAAAATCGCTTCCCGTTTTTCCAGATCAGGATGGATCAGATTACAATAACAACTTAATAAAGCGACCTGAACGTGAGATTGACCAAAAACTCGTTTGAAAAAGCGGCCTAAACCAGGGTTTAATTGCTCTGGCTCTGCCCATTGTGGGAAGGATTTATTTAATGCAAATTGAATGTTATGAATGTTTTGGGCGGCAATTTTTTGCGCTAATTCTTCTGGGGACCCATAATTCTTTAAATCATGCCCCCGAACAGTTAGTTGAAACATAGCTTCTCATTTCTTCACTGCTTTTGAAGCAAAAAGAAGACCAAGCAGCGAATCACTTCAACTGGTCTTGGTCTTCAAATCATTCAGCAGTAGCGGCTCCTCACTTCATCTATTTCTTCTCAATAGATGATCAGAACCTTTTGTGACCTTTATTGTTGTGAACGATAGTCTTCCGTGAACTCGTCAATGATTTGCTGTCCACCATTTCTTAAGAAGGTTTCGATCGCTGTATCAAACCCATCGATCTCGATTTCCCCAGTCATATATTGGTAGTAAGCGTCTGAGATTCCTTCAATCAAGCTTGACCATGAACGATCATAGGTTTCAGAGGTCAGCGATTGTGCAGGATTGATCACCGCAAACTCTTCATTTTCGCGAATCTTTTCATTGGCTAAGTTGACATATGGGTTGCTTGAAGGGAAAACTGTTACTAATTCTGATGGACGAGACGAAGAAAATGGTTGTACTTCTTGTTGCCACTTCGTATCATCTAAACGGACATAGACACCCTCATCATCAATTTCATAATGAACACCTTCGATCCCTTGCGTCATCAACGTAAACGGCTCTTCGTCCATCAAATCATTGATAAATTTCAAAACAACACGTAAGTCTTCTTCGGTTTCAACATTGTTTTTCGGAATGGCTAACCAGCCGCCCATTCCACCATTGGTATCAGAAAGGATACGACGTTCCACATTTTCATGGACGATATCATTGATCAAGACCCATTCCATATGCTCTTCATCAGTACCAGCTGCATCATCAATGTAGTTACGTACTTCTTGCAAACCACTCAACACGATCCCACCACGACCTTGAACGATATAGTTCTTCTGATCATTTTTCGCCATTACCGCAAAATCAGAATTCATCCAGCCGTTATCATAGATATTACGGAACCATTCCATTGCTTCTTTGTATTCTGGTTGCATAAAGGATGGCATCACTTCATCATCATCCGTGATCGTAAACCAATTGTCTGCACCAAAGTAACCTGAAAGTGAACGGAACCCAACGTTAAAGGACTCATCACGCTCTACGAAACCAACCGTATCATCCGCACCGTTTCCATCTGGATCATCTTCCGTAAAAGCTTGGGCGACAGCTGCTAATTCTTCTAATGTCGACGGCACGTCCAAGCCTAAATTATCCAACCAATCTTTTCTGACAAGGACGCCATAACGCGCGATCGGTTTTAAAAACGGAACGCCGTAGATTCGACCATCAATTCGAGAAGACTCTAACCGATCTTCGGAAATTTCTGCCAAATTCGGGAACTCTTCTAAATAGGGTTCCACATCCCAGAACATTCCAGATGCGAGTGAGCTGCGGACGGTTGTGTTATTGATTTCTGTCAGACTAACGATATCTGCTAAAGAATTCGACGCCAATGCTGCATTCAAGCGTTCTGTTTTTGAAGCATCTGGCACCCACGTAAAGTCGATCTCGACCCCTGTGTATTCTTCTAACTTTTGCGTGACATCTCCAGATGGTGGGGAAGCAGTATGTAGCATCGCCATCCACGAAATACTTGATTTCCCTTCGCTTTCTGGTCCTTCAGGTGAACCTCCACCATCGCCGCAGCCTGCTAAAAACAGTCCAGCACATAATAATAAACTTGCAACTTTCAACTTTTTCATTTGTTAACCTTCTTTCTCTATTTTTAGGGAGCCATCATCGAGCGGATCTTTCCCTTGATACGTAAAATATTCAAAATCGGCATAGCTTTTGCCAAAGTGATCTAAATCATGGGCACTGATTCCAATGAAATTCCCCGTAAAACCACCAGACAAGAACTGGATGTTTTGCTTTTTAAAGGGATGCCACGTTTGTGATTGCCGATAGAACCATTGGGCTTCTAGATAAGAACCGACTACTTTCAATCCAATCGGCTCACTTGCAGCAGCGAGGGGCAATTTATCTGGGAACAAGTGAAATTCTCCTTCACAACACCGCAGCAACCGAAGGACCTTGTCTTCTTTTTCATCATAGGTTACGTAGAAAAACAAATAGTTTTCTTCATTTAAGAAAAGCGACAATCCAGCCATCTGATTGAACGATTGGGGGTGGTATTCCATCACTGTTTCAGCTTCAAAACAAAAGTCTTGTTGACGAATCGCCAATAAGTGCTTATGAAAGTTCGATTGCATCGATTCTCCGCCGATCAATCGCAAATACCCTGGTCGCTCACTCAGATTGCACCACTCTTCATTGGGCAGCAATCGTCTACCGTTCCATGCTTTTTGCAACGATCCTTTAAAGTCATCAATAAAAACAGCAGGTGATGCCCTTTGCTTCTGAGCGTCGCTAGCGAGCCTGATGGTTTGATCTGGGATCGTATCGTTATTGCTAAGACGCAGCCATCCTTCGTGATCCCAATAGACAGTTTGGAGTGCTGTCTCTCGTCCAAGGATCGCTGCCCCTTCTACTGGCCGAGTCATCAAATAGCTCATGACCCATTCTCCTGATGGCGCAACCGTCAAACTGCCATGACCTGTACATTGAAAAGGGGAATCTTCGCGCTGATAGGCACGCATCATGGGAAAATGCGGATCTACTTCATAAGGTCCAGTGATGGTTTTACTACGACAAACTGTTACCGCATGACCTGCACCCGTTCCTCCTTCTGCCGTCAGTAAGTAATAACACTCATTGTGGTAATAAAGATGCGGTGCTTCAGTCTTCGCCAGCTGGGTTCCAGAAAAAATTGGCACTCTGTCACCGATCAAGCACCCTTGTGCTTCAGAGTATTCTTGGAGCACGATCCCCACCGATTTATTTGGTGTATCCTTACGATAATCCCAAAGCGCATTCAATAACCAGATACGCCCCTCTTGATCATGAAACAAGGACGGATCAAAGCCACTACCATTTAAGTAAATGGGCTCACTCCATGGCCCATGAATGGTAGGAGCCGTGATGAGATAGTTTCGACAGTCTTTGAAGGGGCGTGTCGTGTTGCGAACATTTGTATAGACACAATAGTATTGTCCGTTTGCGTAACTGATTTGCGGTGCCCAAATGCTGCAATTTGCTGCGTTGCCTAATAAATCCACTTGATTGGTCAGAATATCTGTTTCATGGGACCAATTGACTAGATCTTGAGAACAGTAGACCCGAATTCCTGGCAACCACTCAAAGGAAGAAACCGCTAAATAATAAGTATCCTCGACTTTTAAAATACTCGGATCAGGATGAAACCCTCTTAAAATCGGATTATTGATTATTGCCTTCATGCAACCCCTCCTTGTTTGCTGACTGCGTCCGTTGTTTTTTTCTTGTGTCCGTCATCGCGATGGAGAAGACAAAAACCCGCCGCTAAAAAGAAACAAAAGGCAATCGGAAAAGCGATCATTTGACTACCAATCAATGTCACGACACCAGTCAAAAAATAAATAGCACAAGATTGCTTTCGATAATTACGATAGCGAACAAGCATCGTCGCCACTGAAACCAATATCAGGAGTGCCAACAGCGTGAAGCCAAACCAAGCGCCGAGTGTTTGAAATTGCGCCAATGCTGCTTCTGCCGTCATTTGATTCAGTATAGTGGGAAACGCACGTTGAAAGATCTCTTCGAACTGCTGGACAGTCATTTGATTGATCGCCAAGGAAAAGCCGCCCATAAACACCAGAGCGAGAACCATCCCGATCCAGCCAGACCATTTTGCCTTGCTCATTTTTCTATCACTCCTTCAAGAGTCACCCATTCAGGACGTTGGGGACTTCTTTGGTAACAACACATTCGCTCCGTGAATGTGACCGTTTGGTGGCTTGCTGTTTTTCCCCAATCAGACCATCCGCAAGGGGCGAGCTGTTGATCAAAGCAGCAGGATAAAAAGGTGACTTTGGCGTCATTACGCCAAGGACGGCCTAAATAATAGGCTTTGTCCCCCGTCACTCGGCACCGATCGAAGGTTAACCCGCTTGCTTGTTTGCTGGTTGAGGCAGCAGTAACGTAGTTCGTTTGTGGTGTATTTTTACAATGCAAGCGACACTCTTCAAAGGTGGCGGAACCACCGCCAAAAATAAAATCGACTGTTCCACTGATTCTGCAATGCAAAAACAAACTCTGTTGTTGGTCAAAGATTGTCTTTCGCCAAGGACTGATCATTGGTTCGCCTTCTTTGGTATATTTTGGCAATGGACCCAGGCACAAGGTATCTTGAAAAGCATCGAGATGACAGCGTTCGAAGCGAATGTCATCCCCTTCGATATAGACGGCAACTGCTTGCCCGACTGCTTGCCCATACCCTGCGTCATTGATGATGGTCAGGTTTTTTACAAAGACTTCTCGGCTATTGATAAAGAGCGTCGCTGTTTGAAACGTTCCTCTTTTTTGCCCATTTTCATCGGTTTGCTCGGCAGCCAAGTGGTAGCATAAGAACGTGTTAGGTTCCGCGATCAACGTAAGCTGGTTTTTATAAATTTTCACCTGTTCTTGATACACGCCAGAGGCGATCGTGATTTCACAAGGTGCTTTTAAGGCTTCAGCAGCCAGCACGGCTGCTTGGATACTCGTAAAATCACCCTTTTGCGGCTCTTTACTAACCTTTAGCTTGATAGGAGGTGCTGTTTTAGAAATTCGATCCACTGCGCTCTCATCTCCTTGGTTTCTTCATGACCGCCTGGCAAGCAACACGCCTGCCAATGCTCCTTGTAGCCTATTGCTTCATAATGCTGTCCGAGCTGCTGATCCAAACGAGCGACGCCGCTTGAAGGGCAGCCACGATCCTCTTTGCCAACCAAACTCAAACGCGGGCGTGGTGCGATCTGTTTTTGGATGGCCGCAGTCGTAAAGTCTTTCAACACATTAGGAACATAATAGTAAAACCCATGTTTGCTTAGACGGTCCTCTTCGATCAATGCTTGATAGTCCACTTGTGCTGCCATGTCCACCACCACTGATATCCGTTCATCTAGCGCTGCCAACCACCAGCTCATCAAGCCGCCCATAGAAAGTCCCAATGTGGCGATAGCGGACTGTTTCACTTCTTTGCGGGAAGCAAGATAGGTCAAAAACTGTTGATTGTCATAGATTCGTTGTCCCCATAATGTTTTGCCTTGCAACAGAAACCGCTTGTAGCTATCATTCTCACCGTTTTTTCGTTCGCCAAAGCCCCACATGTCGATCACCCCAACGGCGACGCCCAACTTCATAAATGTCGCGAATAGGCTTTCTTTTTGCATATAACACGGACTTTGTCGCAGTTCTTCTTTCCCCATCGTGAAATCGCCGCCATGAGAATGATTGAACAAAACGAGTGGAACAGGTTGCTGAGAGCTAGGATAAGCAAAGTATGCAGGGACATCCTCTTCTTGATTTAATCGTAGAAGTAAATGTTCCAAGGTATAATTTTGCACTTGCTCTTTTGTTTGCTGAACCACTTGTGGTGCAACTTTCATATCAGGACCTAGCAGCTGTAGTAACTGAGGATTCCTCACAAAAAATCTCCTTGAAATGCCAGAGGCTGATGATTCTCAAATGATTGTGTGACGGTGATTTCCCGACTATTCTCGATATGGAACGCTTCAGTTACGCCTTCCAAATTGATACGATCAAACTGAATATTCCTTCCACAGCCAATATAAAAGCCTTGTTTTGTCATCTCTTCAATACCTGTCATCATTGCAGGCTTTCCTGGAATTGGGTGTTCAGCCATAGAGACAGCAATATCTTGGAAAGTGATATCTGAAATAAATTGTTCAGCCAAGCCATAAACAAACCCAGCGGCCGCATGAACATTCCGAGCCGAGATATTTGCAAAATGGATTCTCCGAAAATGAGGGGTTTCCTCGGTGATCGGGTACGGATTTTTATCCCAAACATACTTTTCTTTGCCTTTCGGTCCACAGAAATAGTAAAGATTTAAAGTGAATGGACAGATAACATTATCCATCACAATGTTATTCACTCGAATATCTTCGATCGTTCCGCCACGTCCCCGACGGGATTTCAACCGAATCCCACGATCGGTATCTTGAAAAATACAATTACTGATGGTGACATTACGAATATCGCCGCTCATCTCACTACCTAGAACGACTGCCCCATGCCCATGAAGCATATGGCAATTTACGATCGTGATATTCTCACAAGCGACCCGTTCTTTGGTGTCCTCCGTTCCTGATTTGATGGCGATACAATCATCACCAACATCGATATGACAGTTACTGATGCGGACATTTTTACAAGATTCAGGATCGATCCCATCCGTATTTGGCGAATCCGCTGGATTTTTGATGCGAAGATTATCGATCGTTAGATCTTGGCAAAGAATCGGATTGACGGTCCAACTTGGTGAATCGACAAGACGGATATCTTTCAACGTAATTTGCTGGCAAGAGTCAAAACTGATTAATTTTGGTCGTGGATAAGCAAGCTGTTCACGGTTTTCCCGAAAGGTGTTCCACCATCTTTGCCCTTGTCCATCAAGCATTCCTAGTCCTGTGACAGCGATATTTTCCGCATACTCGGCATATAAACAAGAGGCATAAACTTCCCGTTTGACCCCTTCCCAGCGAGACACAACGACGGGATAGTCTTTGGGATCATCAGAAAATACTAGGGTCGCCCCCAATAGTAGGTGCAGTTCAATATTACTTTTTAAAAAGAGCGCTCCTGTCGGATAGCGTCCTGCGGAAAAAGTGATTCTGCCTCCTCCTTGTTGATGCAATTCATCAATTTTTTCTTGAATTGCTTCTGTCAACAGACCTTCTTTTTCTTGTAAATCAGCTGTAGTCAATTGGATATTCATTTCTTGCTTCCTTCCTCCATTAGTGGTTGCAGCAGTAAACTCGCTTGTAAAAAGGCACCGTATCCTTTGAAATCATTTGTGATAACGGGTTCACTGATATAGTATACAAACGTACCATCCCGATCATCTGGGCCACCAAGACCAGCAACTTCACAGTTTCTGATCAGATTCAACCAGCCTTCTTTTGTTAAAAAGACAAACTCATCAAGCAATCCTTGATAGGTCTCTTGGGCAAACACTTGCCATTTTTGATCGATGATCCCTGCTTTGACTGCTTTCGCTGTTGCGTAACAAATCATTGAAGAAGCGGATGCTTCTAAATAATTCCCACGCTGACTGCCTTTATCTAAGACTTGATACCACACTTTTTTCTGGGGATCTCTTACTTTAGCAAGAGCTTCTAGACAGGAGACAAACATTTTTTCTAATGGATTCTTCTGCTCTGATTCCCCTAATAGCACCATCGTATCTGCGAGAGCCATCATGAACCATCCCATTGATCGTCCCCAGAAATTTTTTGAACAACCGGTCTCAGGATCTGCCCACGGCTGGACTTTTTGTTCATCCCACGCGTGATACAAAAGACACGTTTTTGGATCTAGGGTATGAGTAAAGCATAAGGTGAATTGCTTGATTACATCTTCCAATGCTTCTTCTTTCTCAAATGTCAGTGCGTATTCTGTCAAAAATGGGGCCCCCATATATAAGCCATCTAACCACATTTGATAAGGATAGATTTTTTTATGCCAGAACCCGCCTTCGCTCGTTCTTGGCATCTGCTGTAATTGTTGATACAGCGTGTCCAAGGCGATCTTGTATTTTGAAGCACCTGTTTCTTTGTATAGTAAGAATAAACATTTGCCATTATTGATGTAATCGATATTCATCGCATCCATCTGATAGTTTTTGATACGACCGTCTTCGTCAATATAAAAATCCATCGTGTTTTGGATATAATCAAAATAGCGTTTGTCACCAGTTTGCTCATAGGCTTCTTTCACGCCTTGTAAAACGACCCCGATGTCATAGGACCATTTTCCGTGATAAATTTTTTCTTTGCATAAGTAGTCATAGCGCTCAAATAATGTGTTCAAAGCAATTTCCGAATAGTTCTTCATGTACGATACTTCCTTTTATTGTAGTCTCCTCAATTCATAGAGCTATTTGAATGAATCCGTTTTACCGACTGTATTTCATGAGGGTTCAGCTTGTCTTGCTATTTTCAGGTGTTCTCTAGTGACCGTTTTGTTTGCGGACCAGTAAAAGTCTTTGAGCCGTTTTCTTTAGATAATGACCTCCTCTCCTTTGCTGGAAACGGTTTGCTCCGTAGTCGATGCCGTTTTTGAAACCACCTGATCTGTTTCAACTGGGTGGATATCTTGAAGAATTTTTTTACCAGCAAGGGCAAAAACACCACCAACTAAGCTGCTACCCATCAAAAAGAGGCCGATCAAGAAATAACTGCCCAGGACTAAATAGCCAACGATCAAAATCGTCCAACTTATGATCGAATAATGCAGATAGCCTAAACCTAACAACGCACTCCCCCGCAGGATCTCAAACACGGTCACAAAGTTGGTGGCTGCCATGACGGTATACACGTGCATGAATAAAAAGAGAAACGCAATCAAAAAGAGGACATTCGCTACTTGGATAAACCATGGAAATGGCGCAAATATGTTGGTGATCACGATCGCTGCAATGATCAGAAACAACCAACTGATCAGCACCGATTGTCGGAACCGTTCTTTACTATAGTAGAAAAAACTTTTGATCAAAGGTGGTCGTTCATGAAGACGAAGCCAGCGATCATAATATTTCATCATGGCATACGACGCAGGGCCAATGCCAAAGAGGACCCCTCCCAGGAGAGTCACACTGAGCCAAAGAAAGTGAAGTGCGATCAGCGTCAAAAATGCGAGTAATCCTTCGTTGATTTTCGTGATCTTTTCGATCGTCATGTGATCCCTTCTTTCTTAATAAATCCCGTCTTCGCCAATTTTTTTCGCCAAACGATTCGCAAAGATAACGAGGATCAAGCCAACAAGTCCTTTAAACAGCCCAACAGCTGTCGAGTAACTCAATTGACCATTTTGAATCCCGGCGGTATAGACAAAGGTATCAAAGATTTGGGCAACTTCACGGTTCATTGAGTTCATCAACAAGAACATATGCTCAAAGCCCATATCTAAGATCGAACCGATCTTTAAAATCAATAAGGTTACGATCGTTGGACGAATACAAGGCAATGTGATATGCCACATTTTTCGTATCTTGCCAGCCCCATCCATATCCGCAGCTTCATAAAGCTGTTCATCAACATTGGTAATAGCGGCTAGATAGACGATCGTCCCCCAACCGGCACCTTTCCAAAGATCTTGGAAAATGTACATTGGACGCAACCACGTGCGGCTTGTTAGAAACGGGATACGTTCGCCACCAAGACTTTCGATCATGTTATTGATTACACCACCTTCTGTCGTTAATAAAACATAGAAGATGGAAACAACGATGACCCACGACATAAAATGAGGCAAATAAATGATGGTTTGAATCCCTTTTTTCAAACGGCGATTGTTTACTTCATTTAGCATAAGTGCCAATAATATAGGAAAAGGGAAAGAAATCGTGATATTTAAGAAAAACATGATCAGTGTATTGCGCATCAACATCACGAAGGTATCTTCAGTAAAGAGCCGAATAAAATGAGTGAAGCCAACAAAGGGGCTTCCTAGGATCCCCAAGAATGGTTGGTAGTCTTGAAAAGCGATGACCAAACCGCCCATCGGTATGTAACGGAAAATAAGAAAATATAAAATCCCCGGCAATACCATAATATAGAGGGCACGATTTTTTCTGATTTGCGCCCATTTTTTCTTTTTCAGCCGCAGCCGCTGTTCTTCTTCATTAAGTGGTGAGAAGTAATTATCAACTTTTGTTTCCATACTTGTTCCTCCGAATTTTTTTGATTTGATAGTCCCATGGTAGCGTGAAAAAAAGATAACGTATATAATCATTTTCTCAGCTTTGAAAAGGCATACATTTTTTAGGATTATTTCTCAATCGAATTGGAAAACGCTTGATTTATCAACGTTTATCACTATTGTGAATTTTTTAATATGTAAAAGTGATTATATACGTTGTCCCCGCCTCATGATACGTTGGAAGTACCTATTTAAGTAAAAAAAGATGGAGGTTTTTTCTATGCAACAAACCCTGAAAAAAACGAACCGCCCGAAAAGTGAACGGGTCGTTCAAGGATTTATTATTGGCTTTCTACTACTCTTCACCTTAACGTGTCTCTTACCTTTTCTAAACATTCTCGGAAGCTCCTTTGCTTCTTCTTCTGAGATCGCGACACGAACATTTATCATTATCCCACGTGAATTTAGCTTAAATGCTTACCGGTATATTCTCTCGACACCCACGATTTTTACGAGTATTGGTGTTTCCCTTTTCGTGACCATCGTCGGAACGGTTCTTTCAATGATCTTGACCTCTTTTATGGCCTATGCTCTTTCGAGAAAATATTTGCATGGACGCGGCATCTTCAACTTTATTGTCGTATTTACCATGTTGTTTAGCGGTGGGATGATCCCAAGTTTTATTTTGGTACAAAGCCTCGGCTTGATCGATTCTCTCTGGGCATTGATCTTACCGAGCGCCATCAGTGCATATAATATGATCATTATGAGAAACTTTTTCCAAGGGATTCCTGATAGTTTAGAGGAATCCGCAAAAATGGATGGTTGCTCTGATTGGGGCGTCTTTTTCCGTATCATCTTACCCCTTTCCTTACCATCGATTGCGACAATCTCTTTGTTCTACGCTGTTAGTTATTGGAATACTTATCAATCAGCGATCTTGTACATCAATGATTCAGCGAAATGGCCGATCCAAGTGCTCCTTCGACAAATCGTGATCGTCTCCAGCGGGATGAACGCTGATGCCGCTAGTGTCGATGTTGTCCCCCCAGCACAATCCGTAAAAATGGCCGTGATCGTCGTTGCAACTCTGCCAATGTTGATCGCCTATCCCTTTGTCCAGAAGTATTTCGTGAAAGGTGCAATGGTTGGTTCCGTCAAAGGGTAACCAACAGGCAGCAAAGAAAAAAAGCGCTTTTGATCAACGATCAAAAAGCGCTTTTTTCTTTTAGTCTTTGGATCGCTTGCGATACTCTCCAGGGGTCATCTGTTCTTTCTTTTTGAAAAAGCGGATGAAGTTTTGAGAGTTGGTATATTGAAGGTTGGCTGCGATTTCCTTGATCGTCATATCCGTTTCCCGCAACCATTTTTTGGCGATTTGTAACCGATAGTTTTGTAAGTAATCGGCAAAATTGATGGATAATTCCTTTTTAAACACATTACTTAAGTAATTGGCATTATAATGCAGCTGTTCAGCAATGCTATCTAAGGAGAGATCTTGATCGTATTGTTGGTGTACGATCAAGACCATCTTTTCAGACAAGGAGCGAATTTCTCGATCTGTTTTGGCTTGTGTCGTTTCAACGATAGGTAAAACTAACTCATGATAGATGATTTGCTCAACTTTGAACAAACTAGTTTGGTTGAGCACGGATTGATAAACTTTACGACTATTCTGCAAGCTGGTATGATCCGCTCCTAAGAGTTGCCCTAGCTGAACGATACTGTTGATCAACTTAAACAAGGCACTTTCAATCGTCAACGGATTTTTGTTTTCATGAATGATTTCCCGTACGACTTCCGTGTAACTCGCTTTGATGGTCGCTAGTTCCCCACTACGCATCGCATCCAAAAAGGTGCTTTCTGCTTCTCTAGGGTATTGAACGATCGCATTATTGTCTAATTGTGCTGCAATGTCGTCAAAAAAGATAATGACTTCTTCCCCTAAATTCATTCGATAGTGCAAGGCTTCTTTGGCGTTATCAACCGCTAATTTGGTTTCTACGAGGCGGTCGTAGGATTGTGAGACCCCACAACTTATTTTGATTTTCAAGTAATCTTTTGCCGCTTGATGGATCTTTTGACAATAGGTTAATACTTGTTTTTGGTCAACTGATTCAGGAAGCTTTAAAATCGTTCCTTGGGTTTCTTGACTGGAGATGATTGGTTGAAAACGCAAATTTGCTGGAATGATCTCAGAAACGAGATTCTCGATGGCAAGCAAGAAAATATCAATAGTCGCTGTTTCTCGTCCACACAAATCATCGATTTGAATCAGTAGTACGGCAAAGTGTTCTGTTTTGGATACTTCATACCCAAATTGTGACAGTTTTAAGTGAATATCTTCTTCTGAGATACAGCCGCGAAACAAGTTTAATAGAAACAAGGATTCTAATTCGGGCTTTTGATGCTCGACTTTGACGGAGAGATCGTGGTTTTGATGTAAGACCTGGTCGATATCGGAAATCAACTGATTGACTTCTAATTTCTGACCTTGTTTTTTGGGCTTTAAAAGCTCACCGATCCGATTGATGGGTGAGGTAGCCACGATCGCAATGCGATAGGATACTAATAAAAAGAGGATGATCAAAAGACTGCCAATCACGATCAAACCGCTTCTTAATTCACGGATTGCTTGTGAAACGCTAGCAGGCGCCAGGCGGATCACATGATACCACTGATTGTAATCCGATTGTGTGACCACATACTTATTGTTTTCTTTGTCAGTGAAGATGCCATCGCCGTGGGCAGCTGCAATCATTGTTTCTTGTAAGGCAGAATCGATCACTTCACCATTATCGAAAAGCAGTTGTCCGTCAGCATGAAAAATATTCAAAAAGGAATCGTCATGATCTGCCACCAACTGCGCAATGGTATGGTCTTGGATTTCAGCGATCCCCAAAGCAGTGGTTTCCTGTCGAAACACAGGCAGCGTCATCACCATTTTTAAATAGCCATCTTCTGGTAACCAATACAAGTAGCGTTGGTTGTCGATCAACGCTTGAAAAGCAGCAAGTTCAGTATCATCGATCTGTTTTAAGGAGCCTTCTTCGATTTTCCAATGCTGGTTCAAATTCACCAATTGGTAGCTGGCGTTTTCAATCCCCATCACACCAATGTAAGCCAGTTGTGAATTGATCTCTCGTACTTGTCGATAATTCGTCACAGAAAACGGCTGTTCCATCGTATCGGAAAAGCTTTGTGTGCTACTATATGTAGAAAAGGCATACTCCACCATCTGAATTTTTTGATCCAGATTTTCTTTGACTTGGTTGACCAAATTATGTTGACTTTGCAAAAATGTTTCTTGAATGTTTTGATACGTTCGATGATAAATGACCCCACTAAACCCAATGATTAAAGTGCTACCAATTAGAAAAATCAAAATAAATATTTTATAAAACAAGTTGGACGTTTGATGATAGCTTAAAAAGAATTTCATAGACTCCCTCCCATTACCTAACTATCTTCTTTTATACTAGCACATCCCAGAAAAAGTTCCTATGTTATTTTGAAAAATGTTTCACGTGTGCATCCTTGGTGTATTGACATTCTAGTGGGAACAAGCTATGCTTGAATCAAGCAAAAAGGAAGAAGGTTTTCTATGGTCACGATCAAAGATATCGCCAAAGTCGCTGGTGTTTCACATACAACTGTTTCTCGTGCGCTAAACGATAGCCCATTAATTAAGCCAGAAACAAAAAAGAAGATCGCAGCCATCGCTGAATCTTTACACTATGTGCCCAATGTCAATGCCAAAAGTCTGGTGAATCAAAAATCCTATATCATTGGTCTTTATTTTTCTCATCTATCCATTGGTACTTCCGATAGCTTTTTAGTCGAAGTGATCAAAGGAATCAGTGATACCCTACCATCCGAATATACTTTGGCGGTTCATGAATTATTGCAATCCGATACATTTGATGAAGAGCCTAATCGCCTCGATGGAGCGATCGTGATGAGTCAAAGTGATCGTGATGACGGCTTTATCGCTGCTCTTTCAAAGAAAAACATTCCTATCGTCGTTTTGAATCGTCAATTGCAGGATGCAACCTTGATGAATGTCACTAGTAATGATGCCCAAGGGGTCTATCAAATGATCACCTATGTGCTTGAACAAGGCTTTCGAAAGATCGCCATGATCGAAGGGATCGCTTCCTTTGGCTCCGCTAGAGAGCGTCGCAAAGGATTTATGAAAGCGATACAAGAAAAGCAGCTTGTCTGCCCGAAAGAATACTTCGTAGCTGGCGACTACTCGTTGGAAAGCGGTCAGCTGGGTGCCCAGCAACTACTCGCTTTACCTGAACCACCTGAAGTGATTTTTTGCGCCAATGATGACATGGCGATCGGTGCGATCAATGCCTGTCATCAAGCAGGACGAAAGATCCCTGAGGAGATCGGTATCATCGGTTTTGATGATAGTTCTTTTTCTCCCTATACGTATCCCCCATTAACAACGATCCGCAAACCAGTCTATGAAATGAGTCAATTGGCAGCAACCCTGCTGTTGCAGGCATTTGCCAATCAAGTAGTTGAGAAACAACATTTCTTTGATACCTCGTTAATCATTCGTCAATCGCTGTAAGCCTCTTGTTTTCAAGAGCGCTCACGCAAAAATGTTAACGTGTGCATAACTATTTTTTAAGGAGGATTCTATGAAAAAAATTACCGAACATCCCCATCAAACCTATCCAGCCCGAGTGATTCAATTCGGGGAAGGCAATTTTATGCGGGGCTTTTTTAACTGGCAGCTGCAGCAAATGAACAAGCAAGGTCTTTTTAACGGCAGTGCCGTTGTGGTACAGCCGATTGATCACGGCTTGAAAGAGCTGTTGGCACAACAAGAAAATCTCTACACCGTTATCTTAGAAGGACTTGTCGATGGCGCTTTATCTCAAACATTTGAAGTCGTCTCCACCATTGATCAAGTGCTGAATCCTTATCAGCAATGGGAAGACTATCTTGCTTTAGCCGAAGACGAGCAACTTGAGATCATCGTTTCTAATACGACGGAAGCAGGTATTGCGTTTCACCCAGAGGATACCTTACACGATACCCCTCCCCAAAGTTTTCCCGCAAAACTGACCGCTCTTTTGTATCGTCGTTTTCAACTACGAAAAAAGGGATTTTTGATCATTCCTTGTGAATTGATCGATCGGAATGGGGAAAAACTAAAAGAGATCGTCTTACAATATGCCGCATTATGGTCTTTGGAATCAGACTTCGTCAACTGGTTAAAAAAAGAAAACACCTTCTGCTGCAGCTTAGTCGATCGGATCGTTCCAGGATATCCTCGCGACAAAGTGGCACAATACCAAGAGGTTCTTGGCTACGAGGATGCCGTAATGGTCACTGCGGAACCCTTTATGCTATGGGTGATCGAAGGAAACGGCGTAGCCGAAAAGCTCCCTTTGCAAGAAGCTGGGTTGAATGTGATCGTGACAGAAGATATGACTCCTTACCGTGAACAAAAAGTACATTTATTAAATGGTCCTCATACGGCGATGGTTCCACTCGGTCTTTTAGCGGGTTTAGAAACCGTTGAAGAAGTAATGAACGACTGTGAATTTGCAGCCTTTTTGGATGGTCTTTTTCAGGAAGAGTTGATTCCAATGCTTGATTTGCCTAAAGCACAGCTTGCAGCTTATGCGGACCAAATCAAAGAGCGCTTCAGAAATCCTTATGTGAAGCATCAGCTGCAATCGATCGCTTTAAACAGCGTCTCTAAATTCCGTGCGCGTCTTCAACCAGTCTTAAGTCGTTATGTCCAACAAAACCAGCAGGTACCAAAACGAATCACTGCCGCACTGGCAGGATTGCTGACTTTCTATCTCACACGACCCTTTCAAGATGATGAGCTAGTGACAACCATATTTCAGCAAGTGAAACAATTACCAGCAGAAGAACAGATCGCAGCTCTATTAAAAAATGAGCAACTTTGGCATGCAGACCTGAGCTTTATGACAGAGACGATCAATGAAATGTGCGCATGTCTAAAACAAGACGGACCCCGCCAGTTACTTGCGTCGATTGACACCCCTGAGCCAAGTTTGAAATAAAGGAGAATCTTTATGTCCAGCACATTAACAGAAACACCCGCGCAACTATTGAAATTGCACCCTAAAGATAATGTCGCAGTCGCATTAAAACCACTAGCTGCTAAAACGACTCTTGCATTTGAAGGTCAAACGATCACCCTTTTTGAGGATATTCCACAAGGACACAAAATCGCCCTTAAAGACCTCGCACAATCACAAGACGTGATCAAATATGGCTATCCCATTGGACATCTCTTAGCTGACGTGAAAACTGGCCAATGGTTGCATACCCACAATGTCAAAACCAACCTTTCTGGTACCTTAGCATACTCCTATGCCCCCGATTTGCATCCCGTCCGTTATCCAAAAAGGGCTGCGACGTTCCAAGGGTATCGACGGGCAAATGGCAAAGTTGGGATTCGTAATGATTTACTGATCGTACCAACAGTTGGTTGTATCAATGGCATCGCAGAGATCATTGTTGAAAACTTCAAGAAGAATCATCCAGATCTTGGCACTTTTGATCATATTACGATCCTTAAACATCCCTACGGCTGCTCTCAGTTAGGCCAAGATCATCAAAACACCCGTCAAATTTTAATTGATGCGGTGCATCATCCAAATGCCGGTGGCGTCTTGGTCTTTGGCTTAGGTTGTGAGAACAACACCGTTCCCGAGTTTAAGAAAAAACTGGGTGACTACGATCCAAAGCGCGTCAAATTTATGGTGGCACAGGAAAGCGACGATGAAATTGCGGTCGGCGAAAGCTTATTAGAAGAATTACTGGAAGCAGCAAAAGAGGATCAACGAGAAGCCGTTCCCTTGAGTGAGCTAAAGATCGGCTTAAAATGTGGGGGTTCCGACGGGTTTTCTGGGATCACCGCCAACCCTTTGTTGGGGGCATTTTCTGACTTTTTAGTTTCTCAAGGTGGCAGTACAGTCTTGACGGAAGTACCCGAAATGTTTGGCGCTGAACAAGTCTTGATGGCGCGTGCACAAGATGAAGCCACCTTTGAAAAAATTCTCCATCTAATCAACGACTTTAAAGATTATTTCCTTGCATACGGTGAACCGGTCTATGAAAATCCTTCTCCTGGCAATAAGGCAGGCGGTATCACTACGCTAGAAGATAAGTCATTAGGCTGTACCCAAAAATCTGGGACTTCCGCTGTCGTCGATGTCTTAAAATATGGGGAAAAACTCCGTAAGCCAGGCTTGAGCCTGCTGGAAGGTCCAGGAAACGACCTTGTTGCCGCTTCTGCACTGGCTTCTGCCGATTGCCAACTCGTCTTATTTACCACTGGTCGCGGCACGCCATTTGGTGCCTATGTGCCGACCATGAAAGTTGCTACGAATCAAGAAATTTATCATAAGAAACCCCACTGGATGGATTTCAACGCTGGTCGCTTGTTGGAAGAGCCGATGGAGGTCGTGCTGGAAGATTTTATTCAAGCGATCATCGATACTGCCAGTGGAAAACCGACGCGTAATGAAGCCAACAACGTTCGTGAGATCGCCATCTTTAAAAATGGCGTGACACTATAATCAAAGAAAAGAGGTTCAAAATGTTTTTAAATGAAAACTATTTATTGCCAAATGAAATTGCTCAAACACTTTACCATGAATTTGCCAAAGAGCTGCCGATCATTGATTACCACTGCCACCTAGACCCGAAAGAAATCTATGAGGATCGGCCGTTTAAAACGATCACCGAGGCATGGCTAAGTGGTGATCATTACAAATGGCGATTGATGCGCGCTTGTGGCGTACCCGAAGAAGCGATTACGGGCAATGCCAGTGATTATGAAAAATTTTTGGCATGGTGTCAAACAGTGCCAAAATTGGTGGGAAATCCCCTTTACAGTTGGACCCATTTAGAATTAAAGCGATTTTTTGAGATCGATCTTCCCGTTACTGAAGAAAACGCCGAAACTTTGTGGAGGCTATGCAACGAAAAATTGCAGCAAAAAGACTTTACCCGAAGAGCTTTGATTGCTCGCAGTAACGTCGAGATCGTTTGCACCACAGATGATCCAGTCGATGATCTTCACTATCATCACCAATTAAGCCAAACAGAACAACGTTTTCGGGTCTTGCCGACCTTTCGACCTGACAAAGCGTTACAAATCGACCATCCGAATTTTCTTACCTATGTTACCAAACTCGAAAAGAGTGTCGAAAACGCGATCACTACCTACGATGCTTTCTTGAGAGCCTTGCGGGACCGTGTAACCTACTTTCACCAGCATCACTGCCGCTTGTCTGACCATGCGCTGGATACTTTAGTGTATGCTGCAGACGAACAGTTATCCCTTGAAGCAATTTTTGCCAAAGCATTAGCTGGAGAATCTTTGGAGGAAAACGAAGTCTCGTTCTTCAAAAACAATGTTCTAGTTGAACTGATGAAGCTGTATCACGAACATGGTTGGACGATGCAACTGCATGTCCATGCGTACCGTAACTGCAATCAACGAATGTTTGAGCGCTTGGGACCAGATACGGGCTACGATGGCATCAATGATCAACCACTGACTCAAAGCTTGCAGAAATTATTGAACGCTGCTGATGCGCAGGACCATTTGCCTCAAACGATTCTCTACTCCTTAAATCCCAATGACTATGATGCACTCGTCGCTTTGATGGGGTGCTTCCAGCAAGAAGGCAATAATAAATTGCAGTTAGGATCTGGCTGGTGGTATAACGACACCCGCGCAGGCATGCGTCACCAATTGACGAAATTCGCAGACGGCAGTGTGATCTTTAACTTTGTCGGTATGCTGACGGATTCAAGAAGCTTTTTGTCTTACACCCGTCATGAATATTTCCGACGCGTCTTTTGTGAATGGCTTGCTGAGATCGTTGTACGTGGTGAAGCACCTGCTGATCTTCGTCAGCTAAAACCATTAGTAGAAAATGTCTGTTATCAAAACGCCAACAACTACTTCAAATTTTAGGAGAAAGACAATGGAAAAAATCGTCATCGTCGGTGATTCCACCGCATCGATCAAAGAGCCTAGCGCTCGTCCAGAAACGGGCTGGGGTGAAAAGATCTCACGCTATCTCCCCCAGCATCAAATCGTCAACTTGGCAAAAAATGGGCGTTCCTCCAAAAGCTTCATTGAAGAAGGACGCTTGTTGCAGGCAAAAAAAGAACTATATGCTGGTGATTATCTCTTGATTCAATTTGGACACAACGATCAAAAAACAGATAGTCGTGGTACGACACCTGTAGAATATCAGCATAATTTAGCAACCTTTGTGCAAACGGCACGCCAGCAGCAAGCGACACCGATCCTATTGACCTCGATCACTCGTTTGCATTACGTGGACCAACAGCAACTTGATCCTTTGGCAGTCGGTCCATACCCAGAAGCAATGCGTGCTTTGGCTACCTCCTTGGATGTGGTCTGTCTGGATCTTTTTGCCGCAACACAACGGTTCTTTTCAGCACTGGAACCACAACAGGCGAAAACCTATTTTCTTCATTTAGAAAAAAACCAGCACACCAATTATCCAGCCGGCATTACGGATAACACGCATTTGAATGACCAAGGTGCTACAGCCGTCGCCAAATTAGTTGCCAAATGTTTGACAAATGCTCCATTACCGCTTGCACAACAAGTTTTGTTAGATTGAAACTCATTGTTCGTGTTGAATCTTCCCCATTTAGATTAGAAGAAACCATGTATCCCCCAAACTGGTTCGTTTCAGAATTTGAAAGTGACCGCTTAAAGTTAGCATTTTTCGTCTAACTTTGAGCGGTCACTTCCTCTATTCTACTTAGTTTAAAAGGCTATCTAATGATTGAATTTTGATAGAAAGAAAATGCTAACGAAGCTTAATGAGCATCGCACACCCCATTAAGGGAGAAGGAAAAGAAAGGTACCACTTATTTTTCTTCTTTTGAAGCTGGATTCCCTGGCACTCAAATCCGCAGGTATGAAGAATCGTACGAAAATCCAAAGGTAGTTCAACCATTGTTTGGTCAAAGTTATGAATGATGAGCAAGGCTTGATCACCAAGCTCCCGTTGAACGATTTGATAACCAGTTGGTTTTCGATAGGAAAGAATCTGACTTCGGACGACAGTTGTCGTTCCATCCTTGATCAAAGGACGACAGTGATCGTAAAAGACGAAACAATCATCAATCACTTTCCACTGCTCTTTGGAAAGCTCATTGATATCACCGGATAGACATATTCTTCCTAAAAAGGTACTGATCAAAGAATAAAACAACCGTTGGGGTGAATCTTGCTTTCTAATGACCGCCCAAATCAGGCTTTGTCTCGGTAAAAGATGGTCATGCAAATTTGCGGCTATGATTGGGACACTGATTGCCTCATGAGCATCAGAAAAGCTCGACAGATCCGTCAGTTGGATCATTGAATACTCTAAGCGATGACCGCCTGACGAACAGTTTTCGATGATTAAATCAGGCAATTGCTGCTGAATGCGTTTAATAAATGCCTGTGTTGCCAACAGCTGTAAGCGACTTTCTTCGCCAAAAGATTCCTTCCCATCAAAACCGATCCCAAAATTTTCATTATAATCGATTTTCAAATATCCGATATCATAGTACTTTAAAAAATTGATTACTCTCTCTTGTAAATAGTCAATGACCCAAGGATCTCGCATATTCCAAAAGCGTCGATTGCCGACGGTTAGAGGCTGTCCATCTTTATTCAATAGATGTTCAAAAAACGTACTGGCAACTGACTGATCTCCGACTGTTTCAATTTCAAACCAAATGCCCGGAATCAGATCATGCTGCTTGATAGCAGCGATCACCGTCTCTAATCCATTGGGAAACTGTGACGAACTTACTTGCCAATCACCATGACTACGTTCCCATCCATGTTGATTGGCATACCAGCCAGCATCAATGACATAATATTGAATCGCTTTCCCTTTTAAGGCAGCCAAATTTTTCAAAGTCATAGCTTCTGTTGGTCGTCCCCAAGATGTACAAAATTCGTTGAATTGGATTGCCAAATCCTCTTCCGTAGGATGCTGTTTTTGTGCCAAAGGTAACGTCAATATCTTTGTTAATCTTTGGGCGGCAATTGCTTCATTCCCGCAAGTCACGGTTAGGTATGCTTTTGGAGTGACAAAAACTTCACCCGGCATAACAGCTTTTAGCCAATGGCCATAATCTCGGTCTGCTAATCCACCCGACAAACAAAAATCCTCATCAAGACGATACGCTTCAAACTGCCATGATCCTGGTTGCGCAAGACTAACTGCCCATGTAATATCCTTTTGTTTGTCGTAGATTGCCGCTTGCGGAAACCACCCTCTAACTGGCATCGAACCCACTTGCCCAAATTTTTCTAATCCTACACCAGAAGGTTTCCATGAGGGCTCAAGCTGTAAGTCTTCAAGCAATTGCATGGTTTTACGCCCTTCAAAACTCCACTTGCTTTGATAGCGGATCAAGCTCAGATTGCCTATCGGATTCTCATCATACAATGGACTAAGATTACTCAATGAGAAGCTTGCCAACATTTCAAGCGTCTGGGGAATCTTCGTCCGATTTTCAAAGGTCACATAAGTTTCTATTACTGGAAACCCTATCTGCCAGCTTACATAATGGGTATAGTGATTTCCTCTATCATCAGCTAAGGTGGTAGCAATTTCTTTTTTATTCGATTCCTGTTTATCGATTTGTTTCACTAATCGAAGGCTTTTGACTGTTGCACTATTCCGCATCGTACTCCCTGTGCTAAACCCTTTTGGGTAATCATCACCTATCAGTTTTGCTTGAATCAAGGAATCAAATTTGGTCTTTTTAGGTAGCTGTACTTCATGATGCAAAGAAGTTGGGCTAAGGAGCCATTCCACAGATTCGGCGGATTGATAGTAGTCGATCGTCATATCGCCAAACACGACCGTGCGTAACTTTTGCATATAACGGTCTCCTTTCATTTGTATACTGCCTACTGATCGATTCCTTTAAAAAAGCGCTGCGTAATAAGTCCTTGCAATTCAATCACCTGGTTTTTCCCAATTTCAATCTTCGTCGGATTCAAAAATTCCACTTGTTGAAGTTCCAGTTGAACACTTTCGTCCACCCGAAGAAAACAAGCTTCCCCTGCATAATCAATCTTGAGATTCTTAAATTGTAATCGGACCTGTTCACCGTTCCCAAAAAAGTTTGATGTCTTGCGAATCCCAGAAATCGAGCAATTCTCTATCAATAACTGGCGCAAAGGTCGATTATTTTGCATTAGTTTCTTTTCGCCATACTCGTAAACAAGAAACTTATCTGCGTCAGCGATTTTACAATCAATTAAGCGAATGTTTTGGGCATCTTTTTGAATCGTATCTGCCTCAATCGCATAGTATTTAAAAATGGCATGGGTATAATACGTATTTTCTGAAAGGTGAGGATATCGCCCTGGACCTTGAAACCTACAGTTTTTAAAGGTAATCGTATCGCCACCGATCCTCATTGCGTTGCAAGCTGTATTTAAAAAACAATCTTCTACCATCAGCTGCTCAATGTCATACCCAGCAAAGCAGTCATCTCCACATGCTAGATGACAATCACGGACATAAATGTTGGTGGAATGATGTAGATTGAATCCGTCATGCCCCGCTTCGATGGTTACATTGTTTATTTGGACATTTTGACAGCCATCGATCGTATGACTCCAGTTAGCACTATTTTTAAAACAATAACCAGCTAAATGAACCCCCGTGATTTGGGAAAGAATGATCCCCATCGGTCCACGAAAGCCTTCTTCCCCATTTTCGTCGAAAGTATCTTGACCATCGATCAACGATCCAGGTTCCCCGATGATCTTCACATTTTCTTCTTTAAAAGCCGTGATCATGGCATAAAAATAATACTCAGGTAAATGCCAAATTTTTTTGTAGTATTCATCGTGCAAGTAGTTGATCGTACTTGGTACTTGAAAATCACAATAGTCCGCTAAGTTTTGGCTTCCCCTTAAGATTGCCCCAGATTTTAAACGTAAGGTGATATTTGAATAAAGACGTAAAGAGCCAATCAAATAGTCCCCCTCTGGTATGATTACTTCTCCTCCTCCAGCCTTTCGACAAGCATCGATGCATGATTGAATCGCCTTTGTTTGATTTTTTTCTGAATTTGTTGACACCCCGTAATCAGTGATAATAAACGTGTTCCTTTGGTCTTCCATTTTCATTTCCTCCTGTCCAATAATCATTTTTTTCCACCCAGTCATTTCTCAAAAATGAATACAAGTCAATTATAATGCGGATCTAATTGTTGAATAACTGAAAAAACGATATAATTGGTGTCAGAAAGTTACCTTTCTAATGTCTTTGCTATGAAGGAGTATCGAATGATCTATCAGATTCATTTAAATCTACCAATTTTCAATTTATGGAGTGGGTTGTTTTCGAACAATAAAAATCAAACATGGCGCCACAAAGAAACCCATCATTCCGAAAATTTTGAACTTATCTTGCCAATAAAAAACGATGTTTCCTTGACCATCAACGAAAAAGAGGTATTGATCAAGGAAAACGAATGCTTTTTGATACCGCCATATGCGAAAATCAAAGCTGCTGCTACAATTGAACATGAAGTTCATTTTTACTGGCTACATTTCATTGCTTCTTACCAAACGATTTCTTTAAAAGAGCCTATGTTACAAAAAGGCCTACAGGATCTAGCAACACTAACGATGCCAACAGAGTTAAATAATTTTATCTTTCTCCCCCAACGATTCCAGTTAAAGTATCCCGAACGAATCGTTGTTTTGCTTAATCAATTGCTTACAAACGGAAAAAGACAACAATACACACAACGGGGGAATGATTTTTCTTTAACCTTATTACTGATCGCTCTTTGTGATGATTACCTAAATCAATTGGCACATACCGCAAAAAATCATGTCAAAAAAACTGCATTGATTGCCGAGTGGATTCGAGTCAACCTTACAAGTGAACTCCACTTATCTGATATTGCTAACCATTTTGGCTTGAATCCCAATTATCTTAGCCGACTGTTCAAAAAGGAACAGGGAATTGGTATCAAAGAGTATATGGTAAACATCAAAATTGATTATGCAAAAACACTTTTAGCAACAACCAATTTATCGGTCAACGAAGTAGCTGATCAAGCTTTCTTTTCCGATGCAAAACATTTTATGAGGACGTTTAAACAGAAAAATGGCTTAACCCCTTCTGACTATCGAGCAGAAAATGCGCAAACCAATCTAAATTCTAGTCAAATGAATCTTTCCGCCCCATTACCACAGCAATTAGGCAATGAGGCACTAAAGAAGCTTATCTATCAGATTTTGAAAGAAAATCATCAATAAAAAAACATTTGTCCACCTTTGGTCCGTTTTAGCGGAACTTGTTCAAGGTGGCTGCAAATGTTTTTTGTTCTTTTATTTAGAAATCGTAATAAAAAAGCAATTTTTCTTCTTCTGCAAGTGCATTTGCATCAGTTGTTTGTTTTTGTCCTAAGACGAGTGTCAATTCAGGGTCTTGCTCTTTTGCAACTGCTGAAAGATCGATTTTTATGATTCGATCCTCATAAAACGGAGCGGTCAGAAAAACAAATCCTCGTCCCGTTCCCATGACAGAAAACGTCTCGCTTTCAGTAATTTCTGTTTGATTTGCTTTGATCAACTGATCACCGGCAGCATTTTTTTCATCTGTAATTGACAAGTAACAGTTTGCTGATTGGTTCCACAGTGCAACCTTCCCTCCATCCAGAGGAATTAGTTGGAATAGATCAGCTTCAACATATTTTTTACTGATTTGTAGAAGACTTGCATCGTTAGCGGATAAATAAGAATTTCGTGTTTCATAAACATACTCGTCGCCTACTTTGGTTAAGGTTCTTTCATACCAAGGTTCTAAGCGTGTTCTTATTCGCAAAGTTAAGCTTGGCGCAGTCTCATAAATCGGGCCATTGTAAAAAGTCAACGTTGAAAAATTCAAATGATCATTATGGATGTACCCTTGGGCGCGCATTGCTGCAGCAGCTTTGCTTGTCCAGGTCGTATCAACGGGACTATCGTGAAAGCGTGCTGCCACTTGTTCATATATTGGGCGCAACTCTCCGCGATTGATACGTTCACTATCTAGCCGGGTCCAATACCCTCGATTCGGGTTTTGGAAAACGTTCATGAGGGGGGTGAATGGCACCTCTTCAAATAAATTGTACTTGGCAGCCCATTCAAAGGCTCTCACTAAGCGATAATCATGTAATGAATAAAGATCGATCCCTTGATTCGCAGCGGCTTCAGCCACAGATGCCAAATAGCTGATCCCTAACTGTGCATGTGCTTGGTCACGTCCACTTTCAACCGATTGCCCCGTATCGCTGACATAGACAGCAATCGATCCATTGATATGAATCGACTGATACAGATTGATCGCCCGCTCAACGATCGGTTGACTATCTGTAAAAAGACCAATCGCCATCATCGCATTCATAGCCGCCGTATCCCAGTTGCCGTTTGCTAACATCGGAACCCCTAGATCTTCAATTACTGGATACACAGTATTAATAAGCATTTCTTGGGTTTGGCTGATATCTTCGGCAGTATATCCAGAATAACCACCTTGATAATGCGCAAGAATCTCTGCTGCTTCTATTAATTTTGAACTACTGATCGCAGCGCCCAAAATGCGATCACGGCCATCAATCACTTTTAAGGTTTGCGACCAGCCATTAATGATTTCTGTAGCTTTTTGTGCATAGTCATCCTCTTCTGTGATGACCCATTGTAGGGCTAAAAAGTACGCTGCATTGCTAGCGCTTTCAAATTTACCGATATTGCCGTGACCTTCTGGAGCACCGCGTCCCACTCCTTCTAAAGGCGTATCTATAAATGTCAATGCACTTTGATCATTGGAGACCCCTTGTTTAAGTTTTAAATAATCACTATACCAGGGTTCTTTTTTCTCAGCGACTCGTTGTTTCATCTGATCGAGATGTTCAGTGGTCAGTTGTATACCTGGATGGGTAAAGGATCTAGCTTCACTTACTCCTTTTACCGTATACGTTGCCTGCTGATAAGTAACTTCGATGCTTTCAGGCAAATCCGCTACTGGGAAAACAGCTTGAAAATAGTCGCTTGTTTTCTGAACTTTAGCTGAAACATTTAATTGATAGTCATCTGGCAGATCATCACTTGTGATCGGCAACCATCGAACAAACACTTGATTTGCACGTATTTCATGGTCAACAATCAGTGCTCCTGAGAACTCAGTTTCTTCAAAAACAAAGTACGCTGGTCGATTTTGTTGTCGACTAGCAGTTAAGCTTCCTTCCTGCCAATGTAAAAACCAATGAGTAACGGAGGGTTCGTCTCGTAAAGTATCTAGATCTGAAGCGATCGTATAACGGTTTGACTCAGGATAATAATGAATGGATAACCGTTCATTATCATTGACGGATGCAGCGGTAAAGTTGAATAAAAAGCGTTCGTCTTTCTTTTGATAATAGTTTTTTTGTTCATCTGATTCTGAAAAATAGTTTTGAAAGGTCAGAAATTTACCAGTGGTGGTTGATTGAATTTGAGCTGTCGGTTTTAAAGAACCAGTTATTTTGTGGATCGGTTCTGCCACATACAAAGCAAACGTCTCTGCTTCTTGTTCATTCTCTACTGTGTAAATTGCCCCATTTTCCCTAACGGCAAAGTAACTCCCCGAATCAGTTTTGATTTTCATGTACTTCATTGGTAATGAAGCGTTGGTGAAATAATTACCAATCTTATGTCCCTCTATGGTTTGGGGTACTTCATCAGTTGTCCGTATAATCTTGACATAGGGCGCTCTTGTCGAACGAATTGAAAAAAGTTCGGATGCAGCAATCGATTCATCAAGACTTTTTTCTGTATAAAAGTGGATGGTCACTTCTTGACGATTCGCAGCTTTGGCTTCTTTGATCAAATCAGTGATATCTAACGTAACTACTGCCTCTCCATTTGGCAGCGTGACTTCATACGTTTTCGTATCCTTCAATACGCTAGGCTTGTTGTCGTAAGTGATCGTATCAGAATTCCACTGACTCCCGGCTTGTCCTCCACTAGTCAATTCATTGGAAGCCTCTTGGAAAAACAACTGGTTGCCGCCATGAGTAGTCACCATTTCCAATTGGATCTGTTTGATCGTTTCTATGTCTGTCAAATCACTGATAGCTAATTTCATATAAGCTTCTCTTAATTTTCCTACAATTAATTTTTCTCTGTTTCGTTCTTTCATCACTTCTCCATGTTGACCATTAAAGTTTGAGACAAACGCATCATCAACAATGATGATTTCCTCTCTTTCGCTAGCAAATCCTACTTGAACACTTAAAATACTAAGCAACAGACTACCAAGCAACAAAAACCAAACTTTTGCGATCCCCATTTTCTGCCTCCTTTTTTTAAAAAAATAGTCAAAATAATCGACCAACGTTATCAGCTATGCCTTGCCTCTTTCCACAAAAAAGCTATTTATGTTTTTCCAGATCTAAAACGCAATTGTGCTTGTTCTAAATGCCAATCGGCTACATTCAATTCATCTTCACGTCCATCTTTTAGCCTTACAGTCAAGGTCTTTTCTGAAATCGTTGCCGACTCAACTTTGCTTTCTTGATCGTACTGCTCGAGAATCGTTGCAAACTGGGCAGTTCGTCCCTCTTTACGAATACCAACTACTCGCCGATGATCGGATTCATCTCCTAACGGATAATCGCCACCTATCACAATCTCTAATGATGCTGCATCAACGCCGCTGAGATCGATCGTTATCGTTCCAGAAATAGCTTCTGCAATTGGCGTGGCTGGCAAAGCGGATTGGATCACTTGGGTTTCAAATTTGATAGGACCGCCAAAGTAATCTCGGTTCTCATATGGGGATTGTTTGATACCTTCTGTCACTCGTGGTAGTTGATTAATAGGAATTCTCTCCCTTGCTTGGGTCTTGATGACTCCTTCACCCCAAAACACTGCAGGCAAAGGCACGTCTTTTCCACTTCCGTATTCATTCGCAACATAGGTTGTCTTAGTTTCTAAAACGATCGTTTGGCTCTTTGCAGGAATAGCTACTTGAATTTCTTCTTTTCCAAAAATCCATGTACCCATCTTGTTTTCATGGAGAACACTCTTTTCCGTTCGAATCTGATAAACCAGTTGCTGCTGTGTTTGACTATATGCTGGCTCCATCCCCACAAAAACGGGCGCATTTTGCGGGTGGATCATGTGAATAGCCAAGTTTAGTAATCCCGGTTGATTTTGACTGGTTCGCAACGGTGTGAGCCAGCCCTTATCATTGTATTTATGCATATCGACCGAAAAAGAAAACCGTAATGGTTCTTGTGCACGAAACCAATGCACATCTGTCATAAACTGAGCGCTTGATAACGGATCATCTGAAAGTTTTTCTGTTGTCTTTTGGTACTCGATATCTTTGCCAACTAAAAAGTACCGAGCATCTTGAGGGTCATTACTAAGTAAATAATCTGCTTCTAGCTCTTTAGCAAAAATTCCCTTTAATCCACTTGCATGGTATAGACAATCAAAAGCATGGGTATCTTCTCCTTCCAGATAATCAAGTACAATGACATAGTCATCGGTCACTACAACTGCTCGTCGTTGGAGGATCTCTTCAGTAAAAGCGGATCTTTGGCTATATTCAGGTGTCTCATCAGGAATAAACACGCTTCGACCTTCTTGCCAGCATCTTTCGCGAAATGTCTCAGCGTTGCCGACTCTCCAACCACCATAGGGCGGTTGACACCATTTCGTACGAATTTCCTGAACAATGTATTGGTACTCTGTCTCGCTGACACATGCCAACGTTTTCGTTGGTGCCGGATCTTGCTGCTTGAGATCAACAACTGTCATATTATGGGTGAGCGAATTTTGAACATAAAACTTATACATAAACGTATGATAGGCATACCAAACATTTTCCGGGTTATAGAAACTTTTCCCAAAACGTCGCATCGAGTTTAACGCTAATCGATCATAGTGTCCATGAGCTCCCCCTAAAATTCCGCTCTTCAAAGTTACTTGATATTGTTGATCGGCAGAACGCTTCGGAGCATTCGAATGCAACAAAGCAATGCCAGCAACCTCAGCGATGACAGCCTCACGATAGGGATCCTTTTTCTCATGAGGAGTATCTGGTAACTGAGCGACACCAAAACAAAGATCCCGATCCTCGGGTCGAATCGTCTTAAGCAAAGAGAGATACGCGGGTTTTTGATACAAGCGGTAAGCTAAATCGTATCTTGGGTCCATCAGATGGACACCAACTGCTCGCGATTCACAGGAATCATTCATGCCAAATATCACGCCAGTTTCATCATAATAATCGATCATGCTATCGGTCAGCATTTCAATGGAACGATAATTTTTGTCAGTAGGACCCCAGACTTCTGTAGAAAGCCCGTCAATGCGATCACTTTCATCTAAACCTTTCTGATGAAGATCATAGTATGGGGCATAATTTGCTGGGACTCTTTGCAAATGCAACTGGTAACCCCATTTGTTTACAATCTGACTGATTTCTAAAAAAAGACCCATTGCTAGCAAGTTGTAACCAATGGACGCTTCATACCACCAGCCATCATTTAGGATTCCTTTACTGATATGCTCGATCACCCCACCAGGACAGTGTAAAAAGTAATCAATCTTCTCCAGATCCTGTAAAGCAGCAGCACAAGCAATGACCCCAGCTAATTCCGCTAAATTCCAATTCGACATTTTCCCCCGATGGCATTCATCCCGAATAATGGACATAAATAGTCGAAAGGCTTCCTCAATCTTTTGTTTGTCATCTTTTGTAAGCAAACCGCTATGCTTCAATCGATCATAAGTTAGCGCAGCGTGCTTAAAAAACTCACCTTCATGGACTAATTCTTGATTTCCTGCATGTGGTAAAACAAGGTATCCTTTTTCATCGTCAACCAATTCTTTCAAGAATTCAGCCGCTTTTTTTCCAAATACTTCTTCCTCACTCAGCAAATAAATCAACGCAGCATTTCCTGCTTCGTCTGATTGCCTACTCATAAAAAGATAGGGCAATTCAGGATCGATTTTCGGTACCTGCCAAAGCTTAGCCCTTTGATAAAGCTGTTGGTACTTTGCCTGCGCCCATGGTGTGCTGCCTATTTTCTCTTGGATCTCATGGATATCAGCGCTTGAAAGGGTGGTCGTGAACGTTTCTTCGTAACGACCCGTTATAAAGGTTAAGGTTTGCGTAAAACCTCTACGATCAATGAGTTGGATTTTATGCTTTTCTGAAGCCAATGGACCAAAACGGAGATCATCAAATACACTGAGGAGAACCACTTTTTCTTCAAAAGGCTTCAGTTCTAGCCCTTTGATTGGTTGATCCGATCCGCTCTCATGAAGCAGTGTCGTCAAAATCTCCCAGCCCATTTTCTGCTGCGCGATCTGAACAAATTGTGGTTTTGAGGTGGTATTCGTCAAAGTTATCTCATAATCGACTTGTTTTTTCTGCAATGCTTTTCCTTTGATTGTAGCATCCATATATACGCAGGGTGCCGCAATAATCTCTAGTTGTTTGATCGCCTCTTTTTTTACCCCCCAACATTCAATGCCGACAATAGCTTTTAAATAAATCAGCATTCCTTGATCAAATCCAAACTGGCTGAAAGGCACATATTGGGTTTGCCCCGAAAGCAGCACTACTTCAGTTTCAAAAAAACGGATCGCCTCTTCTTGTGGATTGCGATTTACACTGCATGCCAAACGAATCTTCATCCGCTTGTTTTTTTGCGCCCCCACTTCAAAGCGAAGGCCCCACCAACCTAGCGCATTGGCTGCACACGGGTGGTACTGGATAAATCCATGTTCGACCCAGTGCATTTCTCTTTTAGAATTTGAAAATAGCCAGATACATTTGTTTTCCTCTGATTGTTCATTCCACGATAAAATATCATAAGTAGTTGCTTTCTTTTTCATCTTCGACTCCTTGTTTCGACCAGTGCAATTGTTTAAATCTTTTCGGTGTGACTCCGAAAAATCGTTTGAAATTTTTGGTGAAATACGATTGAGAAGAAAAACCTACTTGTTTGGCGATTTTTACGATCGGCAAATTGGTTGTCAAAAGTAGTTCCTTTGCTTTTTCCAAACGTTTTTCCGTGATATATTCACTTAACAAACGACCAGTCAACTCTTTAAACGTTGCTGCCATATAATTTGGACTCAAAAAAACTTGTTCAGCAATCGTCTGATTGGTCAGATCCCCTGCCATTTGTTGCTCAATTATGCGATCGATTTTTTCAATGATCGACAAATGCGCCTGCTGGTCAAGGTTTTGATAATTGATCAGTAATTGCTCAAATAGTTGGTGCATTTTTTCTTCAATTTGGTCAAAGGTTGTTAATGCCATGATTTCTTCTGGAAAGCGACGTTGTTCTTCTTCAGCAAGAAAGTTACTATACTCGTCAACTTTACGAAGGAGATTCATACAGGTCGTTTTCATCTCCTCAGCATCTAATCCGACAAACTGTTTTAATAACCGAAAAAAACTGGTCAATGTCTCTTGAATTTCACTTTGGCAAGACTGATGCAATGCCTCAACTAGCTTTCTTGAGGATTTATTGACTTCGTTGTTTCGCTCAAAACGAAATTGTCGCCATTTTTTTCTTTGTTGTTCAACACGCCAATACGTTAGATTTGTTCGTGACCAAAACAAGCCAATTGCCATCACCATTCGGGCTTCTTGATAGCTTTTTACTACATTACCATCACTACGATAACTACTGTAAAACCCCTTTTGTCCAGATAAGATGATTCGCTCATACGTAAAATGAGTAAGTGTTAAAATAGAGATTCTATTGCCTTCTATTTCACCCTCGATCCCTTCACCTTCTGTAGGCATAAATCCTTCGGCATCCAAAACAGTAACGATCCCGGTATTTTTAACCAAGGGTATGATCTCCCGTTTGAAGAGAAGATCAATTGTTTGCCTTTGATGCTTGCGTTTGGTTTCTATTTGAATTTCTTGCAAGAGCTTGATCAAAGCTTCTTCTAATTCCTTCTCATCAATTGGCTTTAACAAATAGTTTTGAACGCCATGTTGAATCGCTTCTTGTGCGTAAGAAAATTCGCCAAAAGCGGATAATATAATGATTTTTGTTTCTGGAGCCTGTGTTTTGATTTTCTTTGCCAAAGCAAGTCCGTCCATGATGGGCATCTGAATATCTGAAAGAACGATCTCAGGAGTGGTTTCTCTAAACATTGCTAATCCTTCAGCGCCATTTTTGGCTAATCCGACGATTTCAATCCCTAGATTTTGCCAATCAATCGATTGAGCGATGCCATCACGACTGATTTTTTCATCATCAACAATCAAACAGCGATACATCCGTTACGCCTCCTTCGAAAGCTGTTTTTTCCAAAGGTTGAGCAAAATCGTCGTTGTAAGATATAAAGGGAGTGAAAAACTAAGAATCGGAATGATCCCTGGTATAAGTAAACTTAATACCAAGACAGCACTGTAACTAACGATGATTTTGATTGAAGAAAACTGCCAGAATAAAGGTAATAAAAAAGCATTTTTAAGTAGCGCTTTTGTGGATAACGAAAAATGTACTTCATTCAATGAAAAATAAGGTACGACCAGAACGAGTAAATAGAGCAAACTAAGGTACGCCGCTCTTTCTAACAGCAAAGAATTTTGTATAAATAAAACCCTACTGAACAGTAAACCTGTACAAATCAGAGACAATAGGAGCGAAAGCCAGAAGAATTTTTTGATATTCTTTAGGTAGCAATACCACGCTTCTTTTAGCCATGAAAACTCATTTTCTGAAACGAGTGCCTTACGAAAAACTGCTACAAGTGAGATCGTTGCTGGTAAAGCGCCAAAAACCCCTCCACCTAATAGGACAAAAAATAACCAACAGAGATTCATCGCTACCAAACGACTAAATAAAAGCGTCGTTTCATAGAGCCAAGCAGCCCAATTCTCTTTCACCTCTTCATCACCTCCATAATGAGGAGGATCACCCAAAGAAATAGACCTTTCTAAGAGTGATCCTCAAAATGATTTAACGTGCTGCGAACCATGCTTGAGCGATCGTTTGCTCAGATTCTACACAACGGTCGTATCCTAGATTTTTCGCTTTCTCAATCATTTCATTCTTTAAGCTATCAAATGTTTCATCATCTCGGGCATAGATCATTTGCCATGAGTATTCTTTAATGACTGCACCTACTTGATTGTAGGTCAAGTCTAGTTCATCCCCTCGCTCAACTAATGGAACATCTGCGATATCGTAAGATGCTAGCAAGCCATTTTCAAGCAAGTATTCTTTTGAATTTAGCGCACCATCGTGATCTTCTGTCCACTGTTTATCTAACTCTGTCGCACTTTCTAAAAGCGTCGTTTCCCAAACGGAGCGATTTGCTGGTTCGTTCAAAATTGGGCTTACGGATTGTTGATCCACACTTGGTCCATTGACTAATTTTTTGAACGTCTCTGATAAAGCACCGCCACCTGCTTCTTCTGGTGCCTGTGCTTCCCAGCTGCCGCTGCCTAATTCTGTGAGATAGGGTTTGCCATCATCATTGATATCCCACATGATTCCTTGAGGACCGTTTTCCCAGAACAAATGTCCTTCATCAGAATATAGGAAGTCCAAAAGTTCTAATGCTTTGTCTTTGTTCTTTGCATTCTTACTAACCGCCCAGAACCAGTTATTCCCGTAGGTCGTCGTTTTTTGATCCGCTACTAGAAGTTCATTGTTTGGTACTAGCTTGTACCCTTTGCCTTGACTGGTTAATTCGGGATTGACGGGATTAAAATTCAGCTCGCCAGTGTAGCCCCATGGCATGATCGCCGATTGTCCTTTTTCCGCCTTCTTTAAATAGTCCTCCCATGTCTGCGAAGCAGAATCGGGATCTAGCAATCCTTTTTTATGCAGATCATTCGCCCATTTCAACGCTTGCAGATACAGACTATCTTCACTCAAAATATCTTCATAACTATCATCAAGGACAGACACGTTGATGAACTCATAGCGATTTACACCATCAGTATCAGTATAACCTTGAGATTTTGCTATACTACGCAATTGGTTGACACTATTTCCATCCCATTCGCTGAACAAGGAAAGAGCATAAAATTTATCTCCATTTTCAGTTTCAGGATGTGCCTCGACCATTTGCTCTGCCAAAACCCCGTAATCCCAATACGTTTCAATTTCTGGACTGCCTAATTCTTTATAATAATCATAACGCATTGACGGCAACCAGGTCGGATTCGTTTTGGTTACTTCTGCTTCTTGGGAAACGGTGGTTGGTATGCCGTACAATCCCTCAAAAATAGTCTCAGCTCGAGCTACGGCGTCCTCAAAACGGGTAACATTCGGCAGTTTCTCCTTATACTCAGTCAAATCCTCGATAATACCAGCCGTTTTTGCTCGATTCAAATCCTTTTGAGTTGTAAAAACGATCAAATCCCCCAATTCCCCAGTAGTCAATCGCGTCTCTAATCGACTTGTCCCTCCGACACTGTTAGGAATCACATTTACATTGACGCCTAATTCATCTTGAAGATATTTCCCTACGTACCCTCTGATCTCTCCCTCATAGGTACTTGACATTGAATAAATCGATACATCCTGAGCACCTTGAGGCTCATCACTGCTTTCGTTGTTGCTACCGCACGCTGCTGTCCCCACTAACAGTCCGCCTAACATTAATGCTTTCCCAGTCTTTTTTAAATCCATTCTCTTTCCTCCTAATTTTTTTATCCTTTGACCGCTCCAATCGTTATTCCTTTAACAAAGAAACGTTGAAAGAACGGGTAAATGGCAAATATTGGTAAAACGACCATCATTGTCACCGTTAATTTGACGGACTGAGCTGTCTGCGCCGTAGCAGCAACTTGATCAATAGAGATGTTTCCCGAATTGATTTCATTCGCTAACGCTGTGGACTGTGTCAAATAACGGTAAAGCACATACTGCAAGGTATGTAAATCCTCACGCGTTACATAAATCACTGTATCCATAAAACTATTCCATTGTCCAACTGCGCTGAAGATGGCCAAAGTGGCTAAAATCGGCACCATTAGTGGCAAAGCGATTTTGAAAAACATCGTGATGATCCCAGCACCGTCCATCTCTGCCGATTCCTGCAAAGAACTTGGAATACTAGACTCGATATACGTTTTAACTAAAACAATGTTGTAAGCTGAAACCATACCCGGAATGACGTAAACGAGAAAGTTATCCAATAGGCCTAGGTAATTGAATAACATATAGACGGGAATCGTCCCCGCGCTGACATACATCGTTGAAATAATAAAACGGTAAACAAATTTGCGCCCCGTCATTTTTTGTTGGGTCATCATAAAGCCAAGAAATCCTGAACATAAGACAGTCAACGTCGTCCCAATAACGGTCCGAGCGACGCTGATGATAAATGCATTTGTGATATTTGGGATCTCCAAAATTTGTTTATAATTTTGAAAATGAATGTCTTTAGGTATAAACAAGACTTCCCCCATTGCACTCAACTGATTGTCACTGATCGTATTGATAAAAATATAGTAAAATGGGTAAGCACACAAAAACATGAAAAGAAAAAAGAATAAGATATTGAAGAAATTAAATACTCGTTCACCTATCGACAACGTATCTTTTACTGAATAGGCTTTATTTTTTTTACTAATAGCTGCCATACTGTACTCCCCCTAGAAGATCGATTCACCGCGAACGGTTTTTGACAAACGGTTAACTGAATAGAATAAAATCAAGCTGACGACCGTTTTCAAAATACTGACAACCGTTGCTAAAGAGAAGTTCCCTTGACCGATCCCGATGTTGTACGTATAAAGATCTAGTACTTCTAGCGAACTTTTCGTCATCGCATTAGAGAAAACGAAATACTGTTCCATTCCAGTATTGATCATGTTGGCAACACTCATCATGAGTAAAACGAAAAAGGTTGGCAACAAACCCGGAATCGTGATATGAAGAACTTTTTTCAAACGATTCGCACCATCTATACTGGCAGCTTCATACAATTCTTGATCGATCCCATTGATCGCCGCTAAGTACATAATGGCGCTCCAACCGATGCCCTTCCATACCCCTAAAGCCGTCATTTTCAGCCACATATGACTGTTATCTAGCAAAAAATTGATTGGTGTATCAATAAATCCCCAGTCAACCAATAGATTATTGATGACCCCATTATCAACTGATAAAAAGGCAAAAACTAAAGAATAAACTAAAACCCAACTGACAAAATGTGGCGCAGTCGTCATGGTTTGAATGAGCCGTCTTAGTTTACTGCTTCTGATTTCGTATAATAAAATGGCAAAAAACATTGGTAACACACTAGTTGCTAACCCTAAAAAGCTCATACCTAGTGTGTTTTTCATCACGCGTATGATGATATTCACTTGTTCTCTGGAAGAGATCAACATTCGAAACCATTTGAATCCTACAAATGGCATATCTGCCAAAGAAGCACCGGGTGAATAATCAATAAAAGCTAAATACCAGCCCAACATCGGCAAATACCCAAAAACTAGAACAACTAGCAAAAAGGGCAACACCCAGTACAATAGCTTATTTCCAGTGGAAAACCAGCTCTTCTTTCTTTTAATGGTTGCTGTACTCATTTAAAAACCTCCTTCTAAAGCCCTTTAGTAAACGCTTTCTTATATAGAATTATACGATTTGAGAAGGATTGAAAACTGGTAATATTCACCGAAAATGGTAATATCTACCACAATAAAACAGTTTGATCCTAAAGCACGCTTTTATTCAACTCAATTTGAAACACACTTCCTTCCCCTTGTTTTGAAAAGAATTCTACCCTTACCTGATCCCCATAAGAAGATTTCAAGATATTGATGATGGATTGCAAGGAAAAGCCTCCCTTTTTTAGCTCTAATTGTTCCCCGCTGCGAATTTTCTCTACTATCTCTGGTGAGGCACCCGCGCCATTATCTGCGACTAGAAGGATTAATGTTTCCTCATTTTCAGCAACAGTAACTTTGATTTTCCCTTGACCTTTTACATAGATACCATGCTGAAAAGCATTCTCTGCTAAGGGTTGTAAAATTCGATGAAGAATTTGAATCGACTCTACATCGATTTCAGGATCAACAGCAATCTCATAGTCAAGTTGATCTGCAAAGCGTAATCGTTGAATGGATAAGTAATGTTTCACTAAATCTAATTCTTCTTTTAAAGAAACGAAGTTTTTTCCTTTCGCCAAAATGAGTCGATAATACTGAGCGAGATCGTTCGTTATTTGAACGACTTGCTCTGTCTCACCTGCTTTTGCACACCAAGAAATGATTGCTAACGTATTGTATAAAAAATGGGGTTGAATCTGTGCTTGAAATTTACTCAACTGCGCCTTTCTTTTCAAGGCTTCATCTGATTTGATCTTAAGCAGAAGGTTTTCTAAATCTTCAATCATTTTATTAAAGGTTGCTTCTAGTTGACCAACTTCATCATTACTCGAAATGGCGATTTTGTGCGGTAATTGCTGACCATTCGTCAATTTCATTTTTTCGCATAACCTTCGAATCGGAGAAACGAGCCATTTATAGAAGATATTCGTAAAAACGATCATCATACTGAGCAAAAAAATAATCAAAATGAAATTGCTATTCAGAAAATCCTTTAACGACACACGAAAATTTTCTTTCGCATAAAAAGTCAGCAACTGCCACTGATTTTTTAATGGAACTTCCTGAATCAAGTAATTTTCCTTATCTTGGTGATCAGCAAACAGCAATGGATCATAGATCACTGCTCCGGTAGCATCTAAAATAGAGAACCCACTTTGATTGTCGAGATTTTCATTCACCGATTGGAAAAGAAAAAGAGGATTGACATACAGATTGATCCAGCCCTTTTTCCGCTGATTCGATTCAAAAGGATTGATTGGAAAATGATAATATAATTGCTGATCTTGATCCAAATACCAACCGAAGGTCAAGGGATCTTCCTGATACAGCTGATGATCAGTGACCATGCTTTTAGATGAAACAGTATATTGAAGGTCGTACAGCTGTATCTGTATACTTGCCAGTGTCGGGGTGGTAGAAAGAAGTTTGCGTATAAGAGGAATGACGGTCGTCTGAAAATCAAAGGAAGGCTGATCGTTGATCGTCCTTTCGGAAACATATCTTTGTAAAAAATTGACAAACTCATTGTCTGAAACCAGCTCGATGCCTAACTCTTCGATCGATTCAATTCCTACATTAAAATTCGTCTGATTTTTTTCACTGGCATTCTTTAATAAAAGTTCTCCTTGGTCCAACAGTACTCGCTGCGATTGAAGATAAAGATAAGTAGATAATATGAGAAAAAAGGTGAGAAACAAGCTACTTAAACTAACGATCATTTTTTTGAGCAAAGACTGCTGTCGGATTAATTCAAAAAGTTTATTCATTTGTAATCTCCTCTCCGACAAAAAGTAGGCGCTTACATAATTGTTATCGCTATTTGACTACTCTGTTCCTGCGTGATTCTGAGTTCATGATACTCGATCATTATTCATACGATCTTCTTTTGCTCCTCAAGGCTTTTCATTCTTTGAAAAAAGGCACAGACTATGGGCAATCTGGCGCTGCTCATTCATTCTGTGCCCGTCTTTCTTTTATTTTGTCTTTCATGCTATCTCGTTCTATCCTTGAACAAAACGAGCGAACAATGAATGAATCGCTTAAGCAAAACCCGCTGATTTACTTTACGCCCTCTCACGAATGGCTTTCCGTGTAAGTAAAGAAATCAAAATCTGCGTAGGATCGATGATTATCCATGTCTTGTGCACAGATACCTACCATTGCGCCGGTAAAAGCTAGTTTCCCGTTTTCTTTGATAAAATCACTACTTAATTGGGCAGCTGAGACCGGATCACCAATCATTTGCCATGGTTCATCCCCGACAGCATATGAAAACTGTGCCCATTCATGATCCACTTCCACTGCTAAATGAATGGCAAGATTCGGTTGGATAACTAATCGTTCTGAAGCATATTGAAACTGATTGATCGCATCTGTTTCTAATTGGATATATTTTTCTTTGGTTTCCTCATCGTAGGAAACATGCAGGTAATGCCAATTATCTGTATCAAAAAATAAGGTCAAACCTGCTAATTGTTGAAACGACTGTGGTTCAAATTCCATTTTGGTTTCTACGCGAAAGGCAAAATGCTGCCAACGTCTGGCAATCAACGTCTGACGATGCAAACTCGTTATACTTTGTTGACCGTAAAGACGTAAATACCCTTTTCTTTCTGAAAGTGAGCACTGGCTGCCAATTGGCTGTCGAAGACTTTTAAAGTAACTTGGCAAAGTCGGCTCATCAAAATCTGTCCGAGAACTATGGTCTTTTTTTTGAATGACTTCTTTTGCAATACTAGGTTCATCAATCAAACGTTCTGGCGCAGAGGTACCAGTAGCTAAACGAGGCCAGCCATCGATCCACTCTATTTTTTGAAGGGCGGTTTCCCGACCTAATGGACAATAGCCACGCTCCGTCAATGGGCGTGCACAAATGTGAACGATATACCATTCATCAGCCGATACTTGAACAAAAGAAGCATGACCACTTTTTTGTAACGGATTTTTCGGATCATTTTTAGTTGTTAAAAAAGGATGATACGGTGAAAGCTCATATGGACCCATCACCTGTTTTGCTCGACATACTGTCGCAGCGTGACTATAATCGGTTCCACCAGCAGCTGCTAGTAAATAATACCAACCATCTTTTTTTAGGATCTGTGGCCCCTCACAGACCCCCAGATCTGTTCCTTCAAAGAATTTTTTTCTTTCCCCCACCAAAGATTTTGTAGCTAAATCGAATTCCTGCATCACAAGACCAGCAAACCGTTTCTTTTCCAAACGATGGTCAAAAAGCATACTCATTAGATAATGTTTTCCATCATCATCATGAAAAAATGCCGGATCAAATCCACTGGCAGTGACAAAGACAGGTTCACTCCAAGGTCCAGTAATTTCTTTTGCCGACAGCACATAATTCAGTGTGTCTTTGAATGCCGTTCCTGTTTTCACATCAGTGATCAACAACCAAAATTGCCCTTCGGAGTAGCTTAAGTGTGGCGCCCAAATACTACCGGAATTTAGATTGCCCACTAAGCTAACAGTGGTCTCGCCTTGTAACGGCTGAGCAACTAGCGTCCAATTTACTAAATCAGATGAATGATAGATTTCAACACCGGGCATCCATTCAAACGTTGAGGTTGCTAGATAATAATCAGATCCGACTTTGACTACACTGGCGTCAGGATTAAATCCTCTAAGAATTGGATTTTCTATCATTTGCTTTCCTCCTGGTGACATTCAGTGCCATAAATTTCAATTTGTGTTAGCGCTGGAAAGGGTGATTCATCATGATGCTTAATCAATTCCTTTAACAAAATTGAGGAAGTACGGATTTTGGTAAAGCTGAAATATTGACGATCGAGTTGATTCGTTGGTTTCAGGATTTCTTGTTGTCCGTTGGAAAATTCGAGTGTCACTTGCGTCCAGTAACTATCATGAGGATAGTCTCCTCTAAGAACCAAAGCGATTTTGTCGATCTCAACGATGCGACCAAAATCGATCGTCAATTGCGCATCCGCTTGTTGATTGATACCCCATGATTGATATGGAAAAGATCCGTGGTTCTCGTTGGCGATCATGCCATCGATCGCATTTCTTGCAAAAAATGTCGAATCATTTCTAGTTTCCACATTGGCATAAGCATGAGGATAGGCGCCACTATGATTCTTTTGATCATGGGCATTCACTGCCAAATTTCGATAGGCGTAGATTTCGTATTCTTTTGCTAACCAGGCGTGTAGATAATGGCGTTTTCCTGAAAATAATTTAGGCGAATACGCTCGCCGTAGCGTGTCTTCTGTAATGATTGGAAAGATCCATTCACTTTCTTTCAAATAAACCAGACTTGGTGCAAGTGCCTCATCCACTTGCAGCCAGACGAATAGTGGCGCTTTCGTCGTCGTAAGCATAATTTTCTCACCGGCTTGATAAGTCCGATCTTTAAATGCAAGATAAACTTCTTCTGAGTGGGTATGTTCCTCGATCGTGTGCCCCTCATGATCAATTAGTTTTAGTGTCAGCATATTATGTCTCCTTTATCGGCATAATTTTCCATCTTGTTGCAAAAAAATCTTCCGACGGTTTGGGAATCATTAGTCCGATTTCCATCAACTCAGCGCCGGATCGTACCGTGTCATTGACTTGATATAGTTGGTCATTCTTTAAGGATTTCAGCTTTAAGCGCTTTGGAACTGTGTTTGGTTTATTTAAAATATTGATATGAGTAACGATCACTTCACTCGTCATTAAGTTCTGTTTTTGCCATGCGTATTCATTTTGTGAATCATAGACAGCGAGTCTCGTCTGTTGACCAAATTGGAGTGTTTGCCTTTCTAGCTTGTACTGCTTGATCTGCTGTGCCAAACAATCTTTTTCTGCTTCAGATAATGCTAAAAGATTCAATTCATACCCAAAATTGCCTTGTTGAGCCACAAGTGCTCGTGTGTGAAGGGAGGTCACTCTGCCTACTTGGTGATTCGGCGACGCTGTGACATGGCAGCCCATCGTGCTGGGCGGATAAAGCAGTGAGGTCCCTTTTTGGATTTCTAATCTTGCGATAGCATCAGAGTCATCACTTGTCCAGATTTGAGGCGTGTAATACAGCATGCCCGGATCAAAACGACCGCCACCTCCAGCACAGCTTTCTATCAAAACATTAGGAAATCGCTTAGTGATCGTTTCTAAGACATGATATAAGCCTAAAATATAGCGATGAGAAAATTCTTGCTGATGTTCTTTTTTCAATCCACTAGAAAAGCTGTCAGTGATATTGCGATTCATATCCCATTTCAAATAATTGATCTCATGGGTATCTAACAACCAGGTTATCTGTTCAATCAAATATTTTTGGACTTCATTTAAAGACAAGTCTAAAACATACTGATATCGGACTTGCTGTGGTCGACGATTTGGTACACGTACGATCCATTCGGGATGCTGCTGGTAGAGAAGGCTTTTTTTCGATACCATCTCTGGTTCGATCCATAAACCGAAATCGAGTCCTAGCTCTTTGATTGCCGTAATCAGTTGTTGCAAACTGCCCCCCAATTTTTCTTGATTTGGTGTCCAGTCACCTAACGACGTTCGTTCATTTTCTCGCTTGCCAAACCAACCATCATCTAAAACAAAGCATTCGATACCGATTTTAGCGCCCTCATTCGCTAATCGCAAAATGCGTTCTTGATCAAAGTCAAAATAGGTTGCCTCCCAATTATTCAATAAAATCGGACGCTCTTTGTTTTTAAAAGCACGAGGGACGACACAGTCCTCATAAAAAGCATGAAATTTCTGACTCATTTGATTCAAACCATCTGCATACAAGAAAATCGCTTCTGGCGTATCAAATGATTCACTCGGAGCTAATGTCCAACTAAAGTCGAAAGGATTGATCCCGATTTGCATCCGGGTGTTTTGATGCATGTCGACCTCGGCGCTTGCAACAAAATTCCCACTGTACATTAATTGACAAGCGATGACCGCACCAGCTGATTCTGTGGTATCTGGGGAAACTAACGCTATAAAAGGATTTTGTCCATGACCACTCGCCCCACGTTTACTATCGATTCCCTGCAGCCCCTGGACAAGTTTGCGTCTTGAAAGATGCATTTCTCTACCCCAAGCCCCTGATAAAAGTAATAACTCAAAATCATCCGTTAAAAAGTCAAGATTGAGAGACATCGCTTTGGTCAATACGACCTCCTGATCTGAAGGATTACTAAAGGTGACCGATTGTGTAAAGACATCTTGCTCCTGAAACGCAGTGATCTTTAGGTGGAGACTCACTCCTGTATAATGATCGCTTAATTCAATAATTAGATAATCAAGCCTTTCAGTATTTGCGTAAGGCAATCCATTCAGTGGCTGTTTGATTTTACTAAATGAATGATCAACGTATCTAAAATCCGAAAGACGGCTGCCGTCAGCGTAAATCTCTTGATGAGCTGGACTTCTTAGATCAGAATTGCCAAATGCAGGATAGCCTACAGGTAACTGTTCCAGCTTAAAGTTTTCAATACTGTCGGTATCAGCCAAATAGCTTGCCCTTGGAATCTCCGTGATCACATAGGATAGATCACTTTTGGGTAGTTTTTTTCCAAAATAAGCCAAAGTTAGATAGCCATTCTCTGTGACTATAAAGCTAAGTTGGCTGTGCTTTGTTGTAAGCGTGATCGTTTCTTTGCCTGAACAGTTCATTGGTCGCTCCTTTTACCAAATCAAAAAATCTTTATCTAGCAAGCGTAAAATCGCTTCGACAAAATAATAATCACTGTAAATGATCGGCACTTCTGTCCACGGTTCATCGTGATAGCTGCCTGTTGCGCAATCAATCAAACCGTCTTTTTCCTCATCCCAAATCGCATAGTTGGACTCTGTCGCTTTTAAAATATTGATCGCCGCATCTGTGTAAAGATCTTTTTCTAAATCGTCTACGTGTTTTGCGATTTCCAATAGGCCACAGGCAGCACATAATCCAGCAGAAGTATCGATCATCACGGGATTTTTAGGTGAACGAAAATCAACAACTGGTACCCAGTCTGTTTTCGAGACTTCCGCAATAAAATAGTGAGCAACTTTTTTGGCTGTTTCTAAATATTCCTTTTTCCCCGTATGCAGATAACTTAATGCAAATCCATAGATTGCCCACGATTGGCCACGAGACCAAGCAGAACCTGAGGCATAGCCTTGTCCGGCTGGTGTTTCAACTAGTTCACCGTTTGTTGGATCGAATACACCGATATGATTGACTGAACCATCTGGTCGAACGATGTGATTCATTACTTTGTCGGCATGGTCTTCTGCCATATAACGAAAACGTGGATCACCGATTGCTTCTTCTGCCCAATACAACAAGGGAATATTTAGCATCGAATCAATAATGACCCAACCGGAACGATCGCGATTCCAAGAGCGAATAAAACCTCCTCTTGGATTGTAGCGACCCGCTAATAGATGTGCAGCATGTAGTCCTCTTGCTTTTGAACGCTCATTTTCCGTCAAACGGTAATTAGCGACCGCTGTATGCAGCCACATAAACCCAACATCATGATGCAGTCCGGTGTATTGATTGAAAGCTTTATCCAACCGAACTTCATTTATTTCTGCTGTTTCTTTATAGGCTGGTTTCCCAGTTGCGTGATACATCTGCCACAACATCCCAGCCCAGAACCCATTGGTCCACCACACGGGATCTGTTACACCTTTATCTTCTTCATATAAACCTGTCATCTCATTAGGAATGTACGGAATTTTTTCCCCCACCCGCGCTACTTGTACTTCTAATTTGTGGTCGATTTTTTCAAAAATTTTTAGTGCCCATTGTTTGATTTCATCATTCATTTCGCAAATCGCTCCTTTTTAATTGTTAAATCAACGTTTCCCCTAAGTTGAAACGCATTGTTCGTTTCATGAAAAGTCACTTTTGGAAGCAGCTGCTTGTTTTTTTGACCAATGATATGCGTAGCCAAAACAGTCCGCCCAGCTTCGATCATAATCGTTAACGTCGGAACTGCATTTTTTTCACTAGAATAAATATTGGTGTTAGGTCCTTGAGGAATCACTCTGGCAGTTCGCACATCACCAAGATTGCGAATGATCGATTCCCCTTGTTCGTTTTCAATAGCGCAAGAATTCTTCTGAATGATCGCCTGATTGTATTTGCGGTTCCAATTTGCCAAAGGAAAACCACCTTCAACCACTTCCAACGGTTGGTTTGTAAGAATCTCATGGATGCGGATATGATTGGCAGCATCGATTGGAACCAAATACGTCGTGATCGAAACCTCTTGCCAGACATGCCAAAAACTAACCCCATAGGAATCATACATCTTTGTTTTTTCAATTTTCCCACGGGTCATATACTGCTCATGACCGGGTATTGAAACTGCTAACGTCGAATCGATTGCAAATTGCTCGATTCCTTGGATATCCCGCGTGACATTAAAGCCAAAATAGCTTGAATAAGCAAACTTACTGTACTTTTCAAAATGATGGTACAAAAGTGGATTATTGCTACATTGCAAACTACTTAACGCGGTTGTCTGATGTAAGTCGTGATTGATATGAAATCCAGCATGTGCTTGAACAGTTTTATCTCTTCGTTGGATGTTCATGGCGCTGATCGCCTGCCAAAACTCATGCTTTTCAGGAAGTGCGAGCACAACAAAGGTTTTAAATGCCCACATAGGTGACCCGGGGGCATTGTAATCTTCCGATAATAATTGCTGATTGTATCCATATCCGATCGAGAGGTTTTGTTCCTTAGGTAAAACGATAGGTCTTTTTTGCCAATCAGAAATATTTTTTTCCATTAGTCCTTTTATTTCGGACACAGACAAACTCGTTTCTCGATAGGCCTCTGTAAGCAAAAGCGCACTCCAAAACGAACAATGTGCAAAACGATAGGTCAAACTACGACCAAAAGGAATCGATCGACCCTCTGCGTCAAACCAGTGTTTAAACGATTCTGCAAAAATGATGGCTCGCTTTTTGTAGCGCGTTTTGATCTCTTCAGGAAAGCAATAATCGATCAATAACCCATAAAAGTGAAAAGCAAAAGCAACATAATAGTCTCTTTGGCGATTGACCCCATCTGAGTACCATCCTTCACCTAAATAACATTCTTCAATTATTGCCACTGCTTCGTCTATTTTCTCTTGAGAATAAGGACTATTATTTTTCTTCAAACCAAGATTGACCAATAGCAAAAAGAAAAACCAATTGCCCTTGGGCAGATCAATCTCGTTGATTTGATATAACCATGCGAGGAGTTCTTTTTTACCTTTGTTCGAAAATAGTTGAAAGAAGGAGGATGGATAACGACCCAATATAAAACCTAATACACCTAATTCCACTGCAATCTGGCGATTTTCTGTTGAGAGTTTAGGTAAATTTCCTTCTTCGACACAATCAATAAAATCTTGGACAGTGTCGAATGTCTTGAGCTTCTGGGGTTGGTCACCATACGCTGGGAAAATCCCCCAAAAACTCCTCATTATTGCTTCAAACGATCGAATTTCTTTGGTATAGCTGCTACCGCTTTGTGCCAGATATGAGCGATCGTTGGGCAACATCCTTTCCATCCACATCTGCAAGTCTTTTTTAGAAATCATCATTAAAAGAAATCCTCGAATGATTCTTTGATAGAAGGACGTAAATTTTGAACAGTCATCCCCTTGCGTACCTCTTCAATAATTGCTGCGATCTGCTGTTCTGATGTGCTTTGACTAACTATAATTTCCATAGCAAGAGGGAGATTCATACCGGTAACTAATACGACATTCGGTTGCTGGGTCAAACGCATGGCCGAGTTACAAACACTGCCACCAGCAATATCACCTAGAATAACAACTTGTGTTTCCTCATCGATCAGCGCTTCGATTTGATTGGTGATCAAATCTGGATGGCCTCCTGGCATCAATCCAAAGGCATATAAATTTTCCTGAGTGCCGATAATCATTTCTAATGCTTTTTTCAAGCCATTGGCTAATTCGTTATGTGAGATCAAAAAATATTTTTTCTTCACTTTGTTCACTCCTTGTTCGATTTTGCTATTCGCTTAGTTATAAGCAATATGTATGCCAACTTTCTGTCGAAAGTGGCGAACTGTTTGTTTTTCCTTTTCGAAAATGATGTCTGCAACTGTCTCGAACGAGGACCAAACGTATTTATGTCGATCAAAAGCTAAGAGAACTTCTCTGAATCAACCAGAAAAGTTCTCTATCAACTTATCCTGCAATACCTAGAATCGTCAAAACGACTGATGCTAAAAACATCACGACTAATGCTAAAACAGGACGATTGTGTTTACGCAAGTAGGCAAAGCAACCCATAGTGATCGCTAACGGTAATAAACCTGGCATGATCGAGTCAAACACATTTTGCAGGTTGAAGGTCGTTCCTGACAATTCTGCAACAAAAGTTGTTCTAAACGTTACAAATTGAGCCGTCATTGCTCCAGTCATGATCAATCCTAACACTGCAGAACCTTTTGTAATTGCCGCAAAGGTACCTGATTTGAGTGCCTCTGAGATGAACTGACCGCCTGCTTTATAGCCTAACACCGTTGTAAACCAACGAATCAGCATGTTTGGTACATTTACGACTAATAAGAACAAGATCGGTCCTAAAATGTTTCCTTGTTCACTGAGCCCTAATGCGATCCCGGTTGCAATGACTCGCAAGACAGAAAGATAAATCGCATCACCGATTCCAGCTAATGGACCCATCAAAGAAGTTTTTAATGCAGAGATCGAAGTAGCATCAAAAAACTCTCCTTTGTCTTTCATTGCCTTATTCTCTTCTTCCATCGATAACCCTAAAGCAGAGATAAAGCCATTCATTGCAGGTGCGGTGTTATAGAAATCCAAATTACGATTCATTGCTTCATAAAACTCATCGGTATCTTTTCCATATACTTTTTGTAAAAAAGGTGCCATTAACCACCCATAGGTAATTCCTTGTTGCTTTGTATAACTTGTACAAAACATTAAATATTGGTTTCTCCAGAACATTTTCGAAACGATTTTTCGTTCTTCTTTGTTTAATTTAAGCATATCATTTTTAGTCATTGAAAAAGTCATCTCCTTCGTCTTCACTTGCGGTCGATACAGTTGGACCACTGCTGACAGCTGGATTCTTCGCTGCTCTCAACTCTGCCATCACAACTAATGCTGCAACGATAAATCCGATAAATGCAATCTGTACTAAAGACAAGATACTACTTGACTGGGTTGTGATCACACCATCTTTGACTTCGGTCGCACGTTGATAGAAAAAGAATGCACCTAAAGCAAATCCTAAAAAGTAATAGGGAGCCAAAGATTTTTGCCATAGCATTTTTAGTAGTAGAGCAAGTCCAATTGCTGGTAGCATGGTTGAAGCGACGGTCATAGAACTTTGAACCCACTCGGGTAACCAATCAACAAACGTTTTTACTGCATCGGCACCTAAAAGGATAACGACAAAACCTAATAAGAAATAGCACAGTTCAAATCCCCAAAACTGAATATGCCATAACCGGCTGAATGCTCGATAATTGTGATCCTTGATATGTTTTTCAAATCGAGGAACTAATGAAGTGACAACCATCTTCATAACGGAATATAGCAAGGTACCTAACATGGAGATCGGTACAGCTAGTGCGATCGCTACATTTAAATCCGAACCAACGATCATGGCAAATGCAGCACCAAAAATGGATCCTAAAGTAATATCCGAAGGCATAACGCCTCCTAAACTAACATTTCCTAAGAAAATCAATTCCAGCTGAGCACCCATAATAATTCCTTCAGTCGGATGACCGAGAAGCATTCCTAATAAGGCAACGATAAAAATAGGTCTAGCTAGCTGAGTGGACCCCCACCAATCCAAAAATTTTGCTAAAGCGACGACAAATCCAACGATTAACGCATTGACTAACATAAGTTTAACCTCCTATTAATGATTTCAAAGATTGTGGGGTATCATCTGGTAACGGTTGATAGCTAAAATCATACCCAGCATCAAAGATCTCTTTCAGTGTTTCTTTGTCTTCTTCTGATAAATAGACAGTCTCTGTGATCTTTTCTTTGTCTGACAGACTACCGCCGATCCGTCCATAATTTGCCATATTCAACATTGGTTTCTCTTTAAGTTTTGGCACAAGACCAGCGACATATTTCGGTTCATTTGTAACAACTAAGATTTTTAATTGTTCCGAGCGTGGATCATTCAAAATAGCAATCGCTTTTTCTAATGAGAGCACTGCAACTTTCACCCCTGAAGGCCCTGCCATTTTTAACGCACTTACTTGAATTTCGTTTTGTGCGATACTATCACTAACGACGACGATGCGACTAATCCCCAACTCCTTCGACCATTTCACAGCTACTTGACCATGCACAAGACGGTCATCGATTCTTATCATTGAGATCATATTGTTTCCTCCATTTTTTGTTTTGTCGTATTACTAATAAGCAATTTCTGTGCCAAGTTTCTGGCGATAACAAATATTTCGCTCATCTTCTCACAAGAAGAAATAAAAACGCTATCATAAAAGGCTTTCTATTTACTGATATAAAAAATTGTTCCTAGTTTAAAAACAAAAAAAAATCCATTCTTTCCAGCCAAAAAAGTGAAAACGAAACACTTGATCATCTGTCGGAATGGATTGTTTTAGTGTCGAAGAAGGATTTTTATCAGTCGAAAATAATCTCACAGAGATAATTTAGCTCGTATTCGCTGATTTTGATATTGTAAGCCACCTCTAAGCCCTCTAATGCTTTGGCGATAGTTGCTTTTTCTTCCATAAACTTGCTCGGATCTCCTTGATAAATTGGGACTTCTTGATTTCGGATCAGACGTTCTACTAAGCTTGCGATATGTACATATAATATCGCTTTTTTACTGTTGGATAATTGAAGCTGTAAGTGCCGCTCCAAACTAACAAATCCTTGGTCAATATAGGAAATGACTTTATTGACATCTAAGATCGTCACCGCCGAAAGCAGCCGTTCGATCGATAGATTTCGCACAAGATTGTCATTGATTGCTTTACGAATGGCCGGATCTTTGACAAGAACAAAAATATCATCAATGATTTCTTGTCCTTTACCAGAAATCAAGTCTTCTAAAGCGATGTATGGGACACCATCAATTTCTGGATCAGCTGTTCCCACGATTCCTTGCACATCATATTGTTGAAATAGACCATTCTTCTTTCCATACTTTTTCAAGTAATGGTAATCTACCGCTTCGATCTCAAACTTGGTTTCTTCAGGGATACTCGCTTTCAAAAATGATTGCAGCTGCTGTGCTGTTCCAAGACCAGTCTGACAAACAGTGATCAGCAGTGGCTGCTTTTGCTTTCTCGGATAAGTAACTTTGTATTCGATCGAGAGACCTTCCTTGATTTTATCGCCAATAATCTTAAGGTCGTAATTATTTTGCATCATTTCACCCACGAATAATGCTTGCTGTGTCGTGACGTTATTGATAATCAATAATGGCCCATCTAACAATGGTTCTAACGTATCTGCTAAGAACATAAGTGAACCCATGTCCGCTAAAACGATCAATCCTTTTGAGCAATCATTGGCTTTTATATAATGCGTCATAAATTCTTTGACTTTATCCACGCTGACATTAAAAGGCATATCAAAGGCATCAAAAATGTGTTCCTTCATAAACCGATTCACGACATCAGCGATACTGCTAGCAGTGGAAAATCCGTGGGCCAAAATGACGCCTCGGATCGCGTCTTGTTGACTTTCTAAACCTAATCCTTTGAAGTAAAAAGCCAGTAAGATTTTCTCCATTCTCATCAAAGTAACATCAAGCTTTGTCTCTACTAATTCCAATAAAGAATTGAGGAGCTTTGATTCCATCAATAAATGCACATTCATAAACGATTCGATCGAATCAATGGTCTTTTCGTCAATTTTGGGAATATTGAAAATAAAATTATTCCGTTTATACAAATAACTTGTCAGGGCGATAATCGAGTTGCCACGAATTTTGATAAAAAAACTAGCTTCTAAGAAATTTACTAGTTCCTTGACTGTATTACGCAATAACTTCAAGGTTGGTTTTTCTTCTGCATCCTCGTAAACCAACATCTCCACGACTGTGCTGGCTTCTCTAGAAAGCTGTTTGACTAAATAATCTTCAGTGATTCCACCGCTTTCATATTGCTGAAACAATTTCTCAAAAACTTTAAAGATTGCATGAATGATCGTACTATCCGCTGTTTCTAGGTGCATGAAATCACCGGCTTGGCTTTGGGGTGTGATGCGGATATCTTTGTTTTCTAGATTATCGATTTCTTTCAAAGAAAGAAATCGAGACAACAAACTATTTTCGATTGACTCGGAATTGATCAAAACATAGGGGTGATTTTTTTGACGACTATACGCATTTGCACAGATGATCTTGATCAAGTTTTTCAATTCACCGACATTGTCGCGATAATTTAAATACAACAACCGATTCAAGACCCATGACGTAATGACGATTTCTTTTGCAAATTTTTGACTTTCATGAATCAAAAACGTATAGATATATTCAGAAATTTCTTTTTTTGTCCGTTGTTGCAACGACGGGATCTGAACCGTGATGGGCACACGGCGGATGAATGTTCTTAAAAAATTTTGTTGAATATCTTCCGTAGTTGCAAAAATCAAACGGACCTGCGCTTTTCTGGTTTTATTACTTTCACCTATTCTCGAAAAGGTTTGATTATCCATAAAGGTAAATAATTTCTCTTGGCTTTCTGCTGGTAAACGATGGCATTCATCTAAAAATAAGATTCCCCCGTCAGCAGCTTCCAAAAGGCCTACTTGTTCTTCGTTTGCTCCAGTGAATGCACCTTTTTTATAGCCAAATAAGATACTACTCAATAACTCTTGATTATGATAGTACTGCGCACAATTTAATTCTAAAAAGGGGGCAGTTTCTCCAATGAGCTTTTTTTCAACGCAAAATTCATGCATCTTTTTTGCGAGTAAACTCTTACCAACACCGGTTTCTCCATGAAGCATGATTGGCAGTCCTGTGTCGGGATAAAATGAGGCAGCTTTGATTTGATCAATCACTCGCTGCAAACTTGAACGATTTCCGATCAATGTCGAAAAAACATCATTTCCCTGCTCTTGATTTTTTGTTTCATTTAGAAGCTCTTCATGGGTATCGTAGACGGTCTGTTTTGGCGTAAAAAAGCGTTCAGAAAAAACTGTTTTGTCATAAAAGATTGCCGGTCTACTACGAATCTTAAGGACCCGTTCTTCTTTTACTAATTCGTTCAAGTATTGGCTCGTGGTATTTCTTTGAATACCGACTTTTTCGGAAATCCCTTCTGTCGTTAAGGTCTCACTTGGTGCAATTTTTTCAACTTGATTCGTATGCTCCTTCAAAACAGTCAAAACTCTTTCTTTTGACATCTTTTCCCCTCTATTCAAAACTTTTTACAAAAGTCTTTATTCTACTTTGCTACGTGTTCTATTATCTTCTTGTAGCCCTTACAGTCTACAACAAAGGAGACAGCAATTCAAAAAGAATTCTGCCTCCTTACGATTGTTTTATTCAGGTTGTTTCCCGATATACGCCAAGATACCGCCGTCTACATATAAGACATGGCCATTGACAAAGTTGGATGCCTCAGAAGCTAAGAAAACCGTTGGTCCTGCTAAATCTTCTGGCTCACCCCAACGGGCAGCAGGTGTTTTCGCTACGATAAATTGATCAAATGGGTGACGAGAACCGTCTGGTTGGATCTCTCGTAATGGTGCGGTTTGCGGTGTTGCAATATAACCAGGTCCGATCCCATTACATTGAATGTTAGCTGAACCAAATTCAGCACAAATGTTTTTCGTCAACATTTTCAAGCCGCCTTTAGCCGCTGCGTAACCAGCCACCGTTTCTCTTCCCAATTCACTCATCATTGAGCAAATGTTAATGATTTTTCCGTGTCCTTTTTTGATCATTGACGGTAAGACTGCTTTTGAAACGATAAATGGAGCGTTCAAGTCCACGTCAACGACTTGGCGGAAGTCTTCAGCAGACATCTCCAACATCGGGATTCGTTTGATGATCCCAGCATTATTGACTAAGATATCGATCACGCCAACTTCTTCTTCGATCTGCTTGACCATTTCGTTGACTGCTTTTTCATCCGTTACATCACAGACATAGCCGTGGGCTTCGATCCCTGCTTCACGATAGTTTGCTAATCCTTTATCCACTGATTCTTGATCCAAGTTGTTAAAAACGATCGTTGCTCCTGCTGCTGCTAATGAACGAGCGATCGTAAAACCGATCCCATAGACAGCTCCTGTCACTAATGCGATCTTACCATCTAAACGAAATTGATCCATTGAAAAATCCATAATTGATAAACCCTCTTTCTTTTTATTTTAAGTCGTCCATTGCCACCATATCCATGTCGGTATAGGTGATATTTTCGCCACACATTGCCCAGATAAAGGAGTAATTACTGGTTCCAACACCCGAATGGATCGACCAGCTTGGAGAAATAACTGCTTGTTCTTCACTAACGACTAAATGCTTCGTTTCATCTGGTTTGCCCATCATATGGAACACTTTTGTGTCTTCGTTGGCAAAATCAAAATACACATATGCTTCCATCCGACGTTCATGGGTATGACTTGGCATCGTATTCCAAGCACTGCCTGGTTCTAAGATCGTGTACCCCATTTGTAATTGACAGCTTTCACAAACATTTGGGTGAATGTATTGATAAATTTTCCGTTCATTTAATGTCAAGCCCTCGCCTGTCTCCATTGGTGTGACTTGATCGATACTGATTTTTACATTTGGGTATTTCTTATGTGCTGGCACGCAAGATAGATAGAATTTCGCTGGATTTGCTGGATCATCTGAGTGGAACAAGACTTGTTTGGTTTCCTTGCCGATATAGTAGCCGTCTTGTTTTTTCATTGGTTCTTTTTGGCCATCGATCGTGATCGCACCAGGTCCTCCAATATTGATGACGCCTAATTCGCGACGTTCTAAGAAGTATTCCACCCCTAATTCGCTGCTTAATTGCACTTCTAACGCTTCTTCTGTCGGTGTCACTCCGCCAAAGATCATCCGATCATTGTGGGTATAGGTCAGCATGATTTGTCCTGGTGTGAAAATTTTCTCTACCAAAAATTCTCTGCGTAATTCCTCGGTACTATAGTGACGAATATCAAGTGGACTATGGGTATAGCGTGTTTCCATGTGTTGCATGTTTTATTCCTCCTATCGGATAATTTTTCCTGAACCTGTTGCAATAAATTCTTGTATCTCATTGGCGCTAAACTGATTACAGTCGCCATGGATCGTATGTTTTAAAGCAGATGCTGCAGTGGCAAAATCAATGATTTCTTGGTCTTGTTTCTTCGTGACAAGACCATGTAGGACACCAGCTGAAAAGGCATCGCCGCCTCCGACGCGATCAACGATGGGATTGATCTCATGGGTAGCAGAAACGACATAATTGCCGTTGTGCCATAGGCTTCCTGTCAATTGATTGTGACTTGCTGAGAGCACCTGACGACTAGTTGAATAAAAGAGCTGGATATTTGGATATTTCCGATGCATTTCTTGATAATAGTAGTCATCTTCGACTTCCTCTGTTGGAGCTGATACATCCATAAAGACTTGGGCATCTAACTGTCCTGCCGAGCAATAATCGACATAAGGAAGCACTTCTTGCAAAAAGACGCGCGCTTCAGCGGTCGTCCACAGCTTTCCACGATAATTGATATCGAAACTGATTTTACAACCAGCTGCTTTCGCTTCTTTGATCAACGTCAGTAAAAGTGTCTGCCAAGTCGTTGAAAGAGCGGGCGTGATCCCTGAAAGGTGAACAATGTCAACCCCATCAAAAAGGTCAGATTGCCACTCATTTTCTTTCATTTGAGCAAAGCTAGAGCCTGCGCGATCATAAACCACTCGCGCTGCTCGTTCCCCGATACCGGTTTCAATATAGTAAGTACCTAGTCGGGAACCGCCACGAAGCAAGTGGCGACAATCGACGCCATAGCTTCGTAAATGATGAAAAACGGCATCTCCTAAAGCATTCTCAGGCACTTTACTAGCAAAAGAAACGCGATGACCAAAATTCGCTAAGGAGATCGCAACATTGGCTTCTCCACCGCCATAATGGGCAGCAAACATCGAACTATGGGCGATTCGGTCGCCTAACGTTGTCGATAGACGCAACATGATTTCTCCTAGTGTCAGAATGTTTGCCATCTTACTTTCCTCGAATCTCTTTTAATTTTGCCGCATATTGTTTCGCTACTTCTGTTACTTTGTCAAAATCCCCACTTGCTGCTGGCGCTAACAAATTCCCCCCTACACCAACGGCTACGACACCCGCCGCAAACCATTCTTGCATGTTGTCTAAGCTGACACCACCGGTCGGCATAATGTTTAATTGTGGCAATGGCGCTTTGAAGGCCGAGATGATACTTGGTCCATACGCACTACCTGGGAATAGTTTAATGATATCTGCGCCTGCTTTTAAGGCGTCCTTCATTTCTGAAATGGTCATGCAACCAGGCAGATACGGGATTTGATATAAATTACATAATTCAGCCGTTTCTTGATCAAAGGTTGGGCTTACCACATATTGTGCTCCTGCCATGATCGCTAAGCGAGCGGTCACTGCATCAAGAACGGTCCCAGCACCAACGACTACCTCTGGATTATCTTTGAAGGTTGCTACTAATTCAGCGATTACATCCGCTGCTTGAGGCACTGTAAAAGTCAACTCAATGCCAGTGATCCCCCCTGCAACGATCGCTTTACTTGCTTGTAGTGCTTCTTCTTTAGAAGCGCCACGCACAACAGCGATCACGCCGCTTTCCTTTAGTTTCATTAAATTCGCTACTTTTTTCATTGAGACCCTCCATTTATTTCCTATTTAGAAAATGGCATTTATTATAAAGAAACTTACACGTTTATTATACCGTTCTCGTTTTTTTTTGCAAGGGCTTTCCACTAAAAAGTTTATAATGCTTGTTCAATTTGTTGTTTTGTCGCAATAATCGCATCGATCAATGTCTTTTTGTATTCTGGGGTCAAGCGGTATTTCGGTAGGCTGATAGAAAACGCCCCAACGATCTCCTGATCCTTTATCAGTGAGGCGCCGATGCAATAGATTTCTTGTTCCATTTCTTCATCATCAAACGCTACTTGGTTTTCTTTTGCCTGTTCCAATTCTTTCTTCAACTTCAACTGATTCGTAATGGTGTTTTCCGTATAAGCGGTTAATGGCGTTGCTGCCAAATATTCTTCCACTTGAGGGGCATCAAACTCCGCTAAAACGGCTTTCCCCATGGCAGAGCTATACAATGGTCTTGTGATCCCTACTTTTGAAGACATGCGGATCGTTTGATTGTGGGGCTCCAATTTATTGACATAAAGAATCTCATTGGCAGTCAAGACTCCTAAGTGGATCGTTTCATCCGCCGTTTTCTGCAATGCTTCCAAGTAAGGCAAGCTGATTTCCACTAAATCAAGCTCTTGAATGTTTTGATTGGCATACTTGATCAGCTTAGACCCTAAGCGATAATTCTTCTCTTTGTCCCGTTTGACATAGCCGATCATTTGCAGCGTTTCTAATATTTTCAAAGCTGTGGATGGGGTCAGTTTCGTTGCTTCTGAAATTTCTTGCAATGGTTTACTTGGCGCTTCTGCGAGATAATCTAAAATGGTTGCTGCTTTTAGTAGTACGGTTCCATATGGTTTTTGCGTCATCATTTCTCCACCTTTATTTTCTATATAAGAAATTATAATATCTTTTTAGGAAATGCACAATCTTTTTTCCTATATATCAGCATGACGCGATTCCCATTTTACTTTCTGTCGTTATTCATTGTATGATGAAGACAAGACAAAGGAGTGCCGAACAATGGACTTAAATGTATTGATCAAAGGAAAAAAATTGACTGACAATGAGCTGCAAATTCTTGATTATTTGCTTGCAAATACCGCTGCGATCGATGGACTGCCCTTAAGAGAAATCGCTAAAGCGATCTACACTTCTCCCGCAACCATCGTGCGGCTTGCGCAAAAATTAGGTTTTTCTGGCTATCTAGAGCTACTTTACTTCTTAAAGAATCGCTTGAAAAATCAGACGATCACTGAAGCCGCCATCGATTACCAAATTGACGCTGCCAGTATTACAGATACGATCGACGCGATCAAAGAAATCTATGAACGAAACAAGGACAAGTTTATTACGATTTATGCAACAGGTTTTTCTGGGATCGTGGCAGAATACCTCCACAAAAAAATGCTTGTCAACGGCATCAAAACCTTACTAGTCAGTGCTTCTGACTCAGGTGGGATCATTAGTAACAACATCGAGAACATCAGTATGCTGATCACCATCTCTAAATCTGGCGAAACACAAAAAGTACTGGAGAAGATGACATTAGCCAATGAACATCACATACCAACTGTTTTGTTTTGCGGGAACGGTGATCATCGCGCTAATCAACTAGCGACCTTTTCCTTTGAAGTGACCGATGAACGTCCCTACGACACCCAAAACATCCAGTACACTAGCTTCTTTGGTAAGCTGCTCTTATTGATGGAATATATCGTCGACGCTTTTACCCATGTTGAAAAAGAAAACCAGCAACCCTAGTGGATTGCTGGTTTTTGCTTATGCTTGAAAATAGGTTTTTGCCAGTTCTTGATAGAGCGCTTGGTTCTGCGGATCAGGAACAAATTTTTCATCTGGCTGATCTTGCCGCACAACAGAGCTTTTGTATAAATCATACAAGCCGAATATCGGTTCGTTTTCATCGGAAAGATAACAGGTCAGCCCCAACACATCCGCGGTCATTTGACCTAAAAGTTTTGTTTGAAAGAAACCACCACTTACAGTGACTGCCTCTTCCAACTGCGCCATTTGCTTTAATAAATCGATGTTCATCAGCATGCCTTCGATGACTGCCCGCAACATGTCTGAGCGATTGTGTTTCAAGGTCAAGCCAGAAAAGCCGCCTGTGATCTCATTTGTCCAAAAAGGTGCCCGCTCCCCGTTTAAATAGGGGAAAAAACGTAAGCCGTTACTGCCGATCGGCGACTCCTCCATGACTTGAGGCAGATAATGATAAAACGCATCAGGATCTTCTGATAAGGTCTCTTTTGCCCAAGCAAGGACACAGCCACCATTGTTTGAAGGTGCCCCTACGACATAGAGGTCATCTTGCAGATAGTAGCAAAAATTTTGTTTTTGGCGATCAAAGACGGTGGTCTCACTTACTTTACGAACCGCCGCACTGGTTCCGATCGTCAAGCTGTTGCGGATCCCAGTAGAAATATAGCCAGCATATGCTGCTAAACACCCATCGCTAGCCCCACACATCACTTCTACCTCAGGCTTCAAGCCACACCACTGCGCCATCTCCTCGGTAATCAAAAAACGATCAGTCGGTGCACATAAAGGCGCTAACTGGGCTTTTGAAAGGGATAAATAATTGAGAATCTTTTGACTCCATTGCTTTTCTTTCAAAGAAAAAAGACCGGTCGCTGACGCGGTACTATAATCGATCCGAGCTTGTCCGGTAAACAACGCCATTGCTAGTTCTTTTAAGCCAAACCATTTCGTCTCTTTGGAATATGAACCATTCGTTTGAAAATAAGCCAGTTTCGCAAAGGGAGACATCGCATGGATCGGTGTCCCTGTTTCTTCATAAAACGTTGCCGCCAGATCCGTTTGACGAAAGGCCGTCATCGTTTGACTCGCTTGATTGTCTGACCAAATGTAAATCTCTTCTGCTGTCTCACCATCCACTGGCATCAAGCTGTGCATGGCGGTACTGAACCCGATCACTGTGATTGCCGCTTTTAATTGAGCGGGAATCGTTGTGACACCACTGATCAATTGGCTACTGATCTGGGTCGCTGATTGGGTCTGTTTTAACCCGTGGCTATGGGTTTTGATTGGTAATGACTGTGAGTAAATGATTTTCCGATCTTCAATGACCCCAAATTTTATGGCTGTCGTGCCGATATCAATCCCTAAAAACATCGCATTGCTCCCTCTCATCTGATTCAATTAGCTTTATTCTACCATAGTTAGTGGCATATTCTAGTATACCTGTCTGATCGTTTTGTTGATAAGACGTTTCGTGGTGATTTTCTTCAGAGAATTATCCTTCCACACCAAAAATCAAAAAAGAGAAAGATTCTTGGAGAATCTTCCTCTTTCAGTTATCCAACCAGCGAATGTTTCGCAAATGTGAAACAAATCAAGACAATCCTGGCCAGTAATCACCATTTTCCGAGACCAAATCATCGAGTAACTCTTTGGCTACTTTTGCGCTAGGAATCGTTTTGGAAAGGCTTAACGCTTGCCACATTTTTTGATAGCTCTTTTCCACATATGCTTCGACCACTAATTTTTCCACAGTCACCTGCTGGAACATTAGCGCTTGTTGGAAGGCAGGAATTTTTCCTTGAGCGAGGGCTTCTGGTCCATCAGAACCAACGATACATGGCACTTCCACCATGGCATCATCCGGGAAGTTCGCAATCGCGCCGTTGTTTTCCACAATCATGACCATTCGCTCATGCGTATTAAAAGCGATGGCGCGTGCCAAATCAACGATAAAGGTTGCATGGGCATCAATCTCAAAGGCGATCCCTTCAGCAGATCCTTGGGCAGTGATCTTTTTGGCATGATCGAACACTCGTTTTTCCCGTCCTTCCATCACTTCATTGGAACGCGTATACTCTGGATGTTCTTTCATGTGTTCGTAGACGTAATCTGGGTATAAATAATACTTCAAGTACGTATTTGGCAGATATTCTGGTGTGAGCGCCAAGAGGTCTTTGGCTTTTTTGTGGGTGTCTTGCCAACTTGGGTCAGTATGTTGGGTATCCACTTCGATCTGCGTTAAATAGCCGTGTTCTGCAACGTAGTCACGAATGGTTTGAATGTACTCCGTGCCTTCTTTGTCTTTGACGCTGGTCCACCAGCCAAAATGATTCAAGCCAAAGTAGCGAACTTCTAGTTCCTCTGGCTGTTTGCCAATGATTTGCGACATGCGACGCAACGTGCCCACGGGCATGTCACAGATATTCAGAACCTTTGATTTCGGACGCAAGACCCGACATGCTTCGGCTACGATTGCAGCTGGATTGGAATAATTCAGCATCCAACAATCGGGGGAATATTTTTCCATGTAATCAATGATCTCAAGCATACCAGTGATGCTGCGCATCCCGTAAGCGATCCCTCCTGGTCCACAGGTTTCTTGGCCAAAGACGCCATGACGCAAGGGAACTTTTTCATCTTTTTCCCGCATGTCATACTTTCCTACTCGGATATGCGCCATACAGAAATCGACATCGCTGAAGGCTTCTTCAGGATCCGTCGTAAACGAAAATTCGATTTGCGGTGCTTGTTCTTTTAATAAAATCGCTAGGGCTTCTCCAAGGATCGCTTGGCGTGCCTCATCATTGTCGTATAGTTTCAGCTTTCTTAAAGGAAAGCGTTCTTGATTGTCAAGCAGCATCATAACGATTCCCGGGGTAAAAGTACTGCCGCCCCCTGCGATCACTACTGAAAAATGTTTCATCATTCAATCTCTCCTTCTCTTCCAAGATAATTTTCTAATTCTTCCCGCACTTTCGGCACGGTCAACCCGTAAACGACATGGACATTTTCACCATTTTTGATCACGCCTTTGGCTTGTGTTTCGTCTTTTAGCAGTGCTTCATCCACGAGTTCAGGATCCTTTAGTTTTAAACGTAAGCGGGTATAGCAGTTGTCGATGGTTTTGATATTGTCATCGCCACCTAGCGCTTTGGTGATGATTGCTGAGATACTTGTTTCACTAGTTGGACTAGGGGCGGCTTGGTCACTCGCCATGACCCCGACACCTGCTCCAGCAAGTTGTTTTTCTTTGTACTCTTTCTTCGAGTACAGTTTGGTCTCTGCCCCTTCTTCTTCACGCCCGATTGTTTTCAAATTCAGTTTCGTGATCAAAAAGCGGAACAAGAAGTAATAAAGAAAGAAGAAGACGACTCCGACGATCAAGTACACTGGCCAGCGAGTTTTCTCGATGCCTAAGGGCAAGTTGTACAAAAGAAAATCGATGAAGCCATTCGGTCCGATGGCGCGAGAACCAAAGAGATTTAACGCCACCATGCTCAAGCCGCTAAGGGCAGAATGAATGACGAACAAAACAGGTGCCACGAACATAAAAGAAAATTCGATCGGTTCAGTCACACCTGCAATAAAGGAAGTCACAACTGCAGGAATCAAAATGGCTTTGACTTTGACTTTATTTTCTGGTTTTGCCGTTTGATACATCGCCAAACAGGCACCGATCAGTCCAAACATTTTTGAGATCCCACGAGCGTCCCAAATGACACTTTGCGATAATACGCGGACTGCTGGGTCAGCAATTTCCGCAAAATAAATATTCCGTGCCCCTTCAAAGACTTGACCGCCAACTTCTGCGACACCGCCTAATGAAGTATACAAAAACGGCGTGTAGATCAGGTGATGCAAGCCAGTTGGAATCAATAAGCGTTCTAGCGTACCATACAAGAAGATACCAAAGTTGCCCGTTTGTTGAATGATTCCGCCTAAACCGTCAATGCCAGTTTGTATTACTGGCCATACAAACGTGGAAACGATGGCTAGCAACACGACGACCGGAATCAAGACAATAAAGACGAAGCGCGCGCCGCCATAAACTTGAAAGGCATTGTTAAAGGTCGTATCGATGAAACGGTTATGGATCAATGCCACGACGATTCCTAAGATGATGCCAAGAAAGACCCCCATATCCAGCACTTGGATCCCTAAAACGATCGCTTGCCCTGAACCTTGAAGTGCATCGGCTGGAACCAACATCCCCCGAAGCTCCATGAATTTGTTCATGGCATTTAAGAAGACGAAATATCCCAACAACGCGGTAAATCCCGCTTCAGCCTTTTTCTTATTGGCTAGCCCTAGAGCGATCCCAACACAAAAAATAATGCCTAAATTGGTTAAAATCGGTAATAAGGAAGCGGATAAGATACTACCAAAACCGGTGGTTATCGGATTATCCAAAAAAGGAAACTGCTCAAGCAAGCGGACATTTGTAAACACATTCCCAACGGCAATCAATATCCCTGCGATCGGCAAAATCAAAACGGGCACAAACATTGCCTTGGAGAATTTCTGCATCGCATCCATCACTTTTTCTTTCATTGAGGAAACTCCTTTGTAGTTGATTTGTAGGTTCATTATAGGAAACATTTGTTACTAATAGAATAGCAAACGTTTTCAATTCAATGCGTTTCAAAGATTGGAACATGTTTCATCCATGACAAAGTACATTAAAAAGTGCATTATCATGGTTGCTTAAGCTCTCCCTAAAAAATGACTTGGATTATCGTTTGCTAAGAGTTGATAAAAGACAAGGAAGAATATAAACTTTTAGTTATCCAAGAAAAACCAATAGCTAATAGTACCACTAGTCCTTTGAGCAAAAAAAGAAGCTGCAACTAGCTGCAGCTTCTTTTTACTTTATTGTTAAGGAACAAATGAAAGTTCCCAGAGGATCGTTGCTGTATATCGCGTGGCTTGAGGTGCTGCACTCACTGGCACCTCAAGTTTCACACTTTGATCCATTGTTTCTCGATCGCCAAAGCGCTGGACCCAAGTGCCTCTACCTTCGTTGGCATTTGCTTGCGCAATCACTTCAGCCTGTCCAACAGTCAGGGTTGCTTGCGGTTTATACGTAGGGGGATCAGACGCATTTTCTCGAGTCGTTGCTACATCGATATTGTTTAACAAAATTCTAGCACCATTCAGTTGATGCCCTTCATCACTTTCAAAAGGGGTTCGTAAGGTTGCACGGAGGGTCCAACCAGAATTTTCCCGCCTCCGATCCGAAACTTGCACATAATTAGGGCGTAGATTATCATTTGGATCAGCCGGATGAAGCAATTTCTGCGGCAAGGCATCATAGGTCGTCGTTTCTGACCGAATGCCAACTGTCCCAAACTGGAATTGGGAAACAAAATCCAAGCTGACAAACCCTTGTTCTTCATCAATCTCAGGCGGATTTTCAGGGTTTACTTGCGTATCCGGGTCAAGAGGATCTACTGGTTGCGGAGTACTTTCTAAACCATACACCAGCCAGTATTCTTGTTCATCTCGGGTGACTCTTGTTTCCAGCGGCTGACCGTCCCGCTCGTAAAGATATTGATAATAAGGAATCTCCTCAGGCAGGATATCAACCGATTCATTTACGAATTCTCCTTGATAGGTGGGTTCCTTCAGTGCTACCCCTTCTTCATCTATGTGATTGATCTTGATGTTCGATGGCACGCGATCAAATAAAAAAGTCACATCTTGATGGAAAGGCTGCGGCATAATGTCAAATGTATCTGGATCAAAGTATTCTGCTTCATACTCAACACCATAATAGTCATACCCTAACTGATAGGGTTCATCGCTCTCTCGGTTCTTGGGGTCCAGTGTATGAAGAAAACGTAACGGCAGTTCTAATGTTTCAGTTGGTAGAATATCCACCCCTGTCTCTCGATCTCGATAATTCACATGGACGGTTCCGGTACCAATATAATAATTCATCTCTTCAAAATAAAAGGTATGACGATCACTTCTCGCCCCCGTACTACCGGATATTATAAATGCCATTGCAGAAATATCAGCGGGTTGCCAATCACTGATATCACGTCGCCAAGTCCGATCTCTATACGTAACTTGAAACCAGCGACCTTGACTATCTGGCCTGTACTCAATCAAGATAGGGTCATTTGCTCCATTCCTAGCACCCGTTCTTGCTGCTGGAGCGTCATTTCCCATATATGTTTCCAGTAATAACGGCGTCCTATGTGGTTTGGCAACACTTTTTTAGACAAATTTTATAAGGTGTTCTTTTCATTATCTATCCGAAGCCTCCGATTGCCCTT